>JAJYBO010000111.1 GCA_021778975.1 Deltaproteobacteria bacterium | reverse complement strand
CAACGACATTGTCCGGAACCGGCTTTGTCACAACGGAACCGGCGGCCACAATGCTGTTGCATCCAATGGAAACGCCCTTGCAGATCATCGCCCGGTCGCCGATCCAGACATTGTCTGAAATATGCACCGGCACAGCCCGTCCGAAGGCGATACGGTCGTAGATTCCGTGCCAGTCTGCATCGGTGATATAAACGCCGCTGGCCATCATGCAACTGTCGCCGATCACGATCTCCGCTCCGGAGCTGATGCGGACTCCGGGACAGATCAACGCATAATCGCCGATCACGATCCGGCCGCCACCTTCCTGCACCGGCCATACCGAAAATCGGATTTTTTGATCTCGCGTGGCGATCACTGTGGCATGATCTCCGAGGACGACCGGCCCTCCAAAGACCTCGACGTTCCAGGGCTGCATAACGGTATGGCCTTTACCGAACCGCTCGAAATGCGGACAGAGAAAATGCCGGGCATAGCGGCTTTCCAATCTCAGATATGCTTTTTTAAGCCAGAAAGGGCGATGATCTCTCCGCATCAGACAGGACATCCCGGACAGATCGAGAAATCAAACCCGTCTGACGTCCAGGCATCATGATGAAACAGACAGGCCGCGGGCGTCAACTGGTAGAGGGCGTCCGCGGCCATCAGCGCCACGGCGTTCGTCCAGGTGATTTTTTCTTCGGGCCATACGGTCATGTCGGGATAGGTATGACCGCACCAGTAGGCGCCGTCGTCATGGCGCTTGTCGCTGATCCATGAAAAAACGATGGCCCCCAGGCGGTGATTTCCCATAGCGCACAGCGCTAAACAGAGTTCGGAGGTTTCGGCAATGGTAATCCAGGGATGATCGGAAACACAGCGTACTCCCTGATCTTCCACGATGAATTTCTTCCAGAATCTGTCCAGCCGCTGTCTGGCGTCATAGCCGACAACCGCGCCGGAAAGCACCGGATAAAACCAGTCCATCGCGTACCGGGATTTGGTCATATTGAAATGGTGAGGCTTATGGCGGATAGCATCCTGAAGCCGCTTCAGCGCCGTTTCCCAGACGCAGGGGACGGGCGCTTTCAGAATCTTTGCGATTTCTATGGCGCACTTGATACTCATAAACACGGAACTGGAGCCGGTCAGCAGCGCCATGGGATCTACGCGGCCCTCCGGGCTGACCGCCCAGTAAATTTCTCCGCCCGGCGCCTGAAGATTCACGGCAAAATTGATCGCGGACTGAACGATCGGCCAGAAACGCCGCAATGTCTCGATATCCCGCGTCACCAGATAGTGGTGAAACAAACCGACACTGATATAGGAAGACTGGTTGGAATCCTGGGTTTTGTCTTCAGGAACCCCGTTACGATACGCGGCGTACCAGCTTCCGTTTTCAAGCTGGTTGTCCGCCATCCATTCAAAAGCCTTCCGGGCTTCCCTCACAAAACCGCCAATGGTAAGCCCCATCGCGGACTCGACATGATCCCACGGGTCGGTTTTATCGGCAGGGCTCCAGGGAATTTCTCCTGTCGGCAACTGGGTGTCGGCAATCAGCCCCGCTACGGAAACAATGTCCATGGACGCGCGTTCAGCCGCTCTCACTCTGTTTTGTATCATAAAGAACCTGTAAAAATTCGTGTGCGAGGAATTATCCCCCATACACAAAATCAAAAAAATATGGGGCGCATATACCCCTACATGAACACCGACACCACATCTTTTCGAGCGCTGACATGCTGAAGCGTTACCTGTATCTGGGTTTCGGGTTTCAGCTCCATCTTACCGCCCAACGCCAGATCACATTCGATCATATATTCGGTCAGCAGCACCTGGTAAGCGTTTCGCCGTTTTCCCAGCACCAGGGCATCTTCTTTCTGGCCGATGCGGGATTCGAGGAATTTCAAAATCCAGTACCGGGTGCGCTGATACTGCATCCGGGACACCCTCTGCATTGGCTCCTGAAGCTGCTGGATGATCCGCCGGACTTCATCCGTGCTATAGGGCACTTCCTGCCCCAAAACAGCGCGTATCTGGCGCTGGGTCACCAGATCGTAATATTTGCGGATGGGCGATGTTGCCGTGACATAGGCGTCCAACCCCAGCCCGGAATGACGTTCCGCCTGATGATACAGCATAAAACGGCTGAGCAGGCGTCGCTGCATGTAATTCTGAAAGAGAGTTCCTTCGTTGCCTCTGTACAGACGCTCCCGGGGCCCTGGCTGCGCCCTGAATATGGCCGATGTTCCGTGGTCGGACAAAAAGCGCGCCATCAGCCAGTTGGCCAGAATCATGATTTCCGTCACCATCATCCGTCCGGGACTTTCCCGGTTGATCCGGTTGATCGTAATATCGCCGTTCTCACCGACCCAGACATTGATATCCGGAAGCGTGATCTGCACCGCGCCGTTTCCCAACCGCTTCTGACGAAACCGCGCCGCAATGTCGCAGAGACGGATAATCTCCTGGCTGGTGTCCGCCATCATGTTGACATCGTAGTAGGTCAACTGCCGCTGAACCCGTATCCAGCCTGGAACGATTTCATAGTCCAGAACGTTCGCAGCAGGGTCGAGACGGATCATGATGCTGATAGCGGGTCTGAGTTCACCGGCCTTGAGACTGCACATTCCTTCCGCCAGACAGGACGGCAGCATGGAAATCTTTTTGTCCGGCATGTAAATGGAACTGGCCCGGAGCCTGGCCTCCTGATCCACCGGATCGTTTTTTTTCACGAAATATCCCACATCCACGATATGGACGCCTACACAACAGGTATCGCCGTAATCTTCAAAGCTGATGGCATCGTCATAATCGAGGGTGGACTGTCCATCTATGGTCATGATCGGTAATGCCGTCAGGTCTTTGCGATGGGACATATCCGGTGTAAAAGAGGCAGCGACCAGCTTATCGGCATGATTTTCCGTTTCCAGAGCAAAATTTTGGGGAATCTCCTGACGGATCAGCGCAATATTCTCGTTTATGTCAAATATTCCCGCCTTCACAAACAGCGGAAACAGTGATTCAACGTCATCAACCCCCGATCTGGCAAGCACCGCTTTGGCCTCATCGGCACAGGGACTTTCTTTATCCAAAAGATAGTAGGATTTGAGAATGGACAAACAGGCGGACGCATCTTCCATCAGTTCAAAATGGTCGGGAAGGTCGGATAAACCCGAAAGCCAGGTTTTGAGATACGCGACAAATCTGTCAATCCGCATGGCTTTATGAGCAGCTTCCTGTTCCTGGGCGATGTTGCGGTTGACCTGTTCTTCGGAAATCGGGAAAAAGCGGTTTTGATCGAATTTGAAATAGAGGCGATTCTGGAAGAAGGCGCGCACCACCGCGGATTCATGATCGGATGTAACGGCGTCTGAAAAGCAGAATTCCGTCATGGTCGGCAGATCAATCCACTCCTGTTCGGTATTGAGAACTTCCCAAAGCTCCTGGATATTGATCTGCTGCATCAACTGTTTGCGAAATTCGGCGATTTCTCGAAGCGCATCAATCGTCTTGAGGCGACCCAGGGATAGATCGAGCGCCTTTCGGCTCTTATGAGACAGACGGTTCAGCGACAGGCTGACTTCGCGGTTGTTTTCGGTCAGAAGCTTCAGCCGTTGATTTCGGACTTCCTGCACCACCGCGCACAGTATTTTTTGACGATCAATGAATTCAACGATATTTCCTTGTTCCATAGCCGGTTATCATAGCAATGGGATGGGGGAAAGTCAACGCGGGGAATTGATGAAACGCCCAATGGTACGCCGCAACGACGAAAGATGCAGCGCAACGCAGCATACGGGCTTTACGAAGCTGTCAGCACTTCTCGAACTTTACATGCCAGGGCTTCGGGGGTAAAGGGTTTTTGAAGGAAGGCGGTTCCTTTGTCCAAAACCCCATGATGCACAATGGCGTTACTGGTGTAACCCGACATGTACAGCACTCTGATCTCCGGCCAAAACGATTGAAGTTTTTTGGCCACATCCACGCCGCTCATTCCTGGCATGACAACATCTGTAATCAACAGGTGAAGCGGTCCCCGGTGATTTTCGATAATGACCGACGCCTGAACACCGTCTTCGGCCACCAGAACGGAATACCCCTTCATTTTCAGGCTGACTTCCACCAGTTGGCGGACAATGGCGTCGTCTTCGACCAGCAGAATGGTTTCAGAACCGTTGCCGTCGCTGGAACAGGTTCCGGTTTCCGGCAGAGTGTCCGCATCTTGCGCTTCCGCACGGGGCAGATAAATCTTGAAGGTCGTTCCATGCCCCAACTCGCTGTACACCCAAAGATGGCCGCCGCTCTGTTTGACAATGCCATATACGGTCGCAAGCCCAAGCCCCGTGCCTTTGCCTTTTTCTTTGGTGGTAAAAAACGGCTCGAAAATATGGGTCAGCGTCTCTTTGTCCATCCCATCGCCGGAATCACTGACCGCCAGCATGACAAACCAGCCGGATGCAACGCCAAAATGCCGGCGCGTGTAAGCTTCGTCCAGATAGACGTTGGAAGTTTCAATTGTCAGATTGCCTCCGCACGGCATCGCATCACGGGCGTTGATGGCCAGATTCATGATGACCTGATCCATCAACCCCGGATCCACGTTCACCAGACTCAGAATCGGATCGGGTGTGACCGTAAGACAGATATCCTCGCCGATAAGTCGCCGGAGCATCTTTTCGATATCGGTAATGACATCGTTCAGATTCAATATCCTGGGCTGCATAATCTGTTTGCGGCTGAAAGCCAGCAGTTGCCCTGTCAGCGATGCGGCGCGGTTTCCGGCTTTTTTGATCTGAACAATCTCGTGCCGAAGCGGATCCTCTTTCGGAATGCGATACATCACCAGATCGCAATATCCAATCACAGCCGTCATCAGGTTATTGAAATCATGGGCGACACCGCCGGCAAGCGCGCCGATGGCCTCCATTTTGACGGCCTGACGCAACTGCTCCTCGAGAATTTTCTGCTCCGTAACGTCCCGGATGATGCCGACGATAAACCGTTCTCCCCTGGGATTGATGTACAGCGTTTTTTTGTTGATGATGTTCCGTTTTCCCTTCTGCGCATCGTTGATGACTTCGTCCATAATGCTTTCTTCTCCGGAAGACAGCACACGTTCATCAATGGCGACACAAAGATCGGCTTCCTCCGGCTGAAAAAAATCCCGGCTCGATTTTCCCAGCAGCTCGCTCCGGCTGCGCCCCATAAACGCGCAAAACGCGTCGTTGACCAATATCCAGCAATGGCGTCGGTTCTTTACAAAAATGGGATCTCCCACGCAGTTGATGATTTCATCCAGAAACTTTTTGGTATCTGGCTGCACCTTTACAGCATTCATCATCCGTCCGATACTGACACTCAAAAACTCGAACTCTCGAATCCCGGCGTAGTGGGGTTTTCTGCCCGCATGGATATCTGCAAGAATAGATTCCATCGGCAGTCTGACATTTCGGTTGATGATCAAAAACAGCAGCAACCCCGTCAGCGCCAGCAACGCGGCGGTTACCGCATAAAGCATTTGAACGCTCTGCAAAAGACTGGAAAACACGGCGGCATCCTTAACCCCCGAAATCAGACGCAGAGTGAAGACATAGAGACCGCCCCCCATGATGAGCATCACCATGACGGCAGGCGCAAGGATTCTAAAAGAGAGGTTTTGAAAGATCTTAAACTTGAAGGATTTCATTGTGCGGAAGGTTCCAGACAACATTTCGTTTTTTTCAGGCGTAATAACATCGGGGGACATTTTATAGATGCTCATGAAAACGACACTATTCTTGGAATATTCACGACTATTTTCTAATTGACGTTCACCATATACAGTACCATTGAAATTGTCAATGAATTGCATTATCCGTTTGATTCCTGAAACAAAATATGCTTAAAGAGAAATTCGCCGATGGTATCCGTCTCGACCCTCATCCTCATAACCCCTATCGGATCTGCACACCCATGATGTTCATTGATATTTTCTACAACTGCACCATGCTGATAGCGCTCAGCGTCGTCTCTCGATTTATCAACCAGCGCTGGGGAAAGCAGACATCCGCCGGCGTGATACTGCAGGGGCTATTGTTTGGCGGCGCCGCCGTTGTTGGCATGATCCGGCCCACGGTTTTGAGTCCAGGGCTTATTTTTGACGGCAGATCCATCATGATCAGCCTGTGCGGGCTCTTTTTCGGACCCGCGGCCGCAATTCTGGCATGCAGCATGGCCATTGTGTGCAGAATTTTTCAGGGCGGCATCGGCGCGCTCATGGGTGTCCTGGTCATACTGTCGTCGGGAGGTATCGGCGTCGCGTTCCATCAACACCGGAAAGACCATACCTATATCATCAGCAGCTCCCGACTGCTGGTGTTCGGGCTTGCCGTTCACGCCGCCATGCTGCTTCTCATGTTCACGCTGCCGCTCGATCTGGCCATTCTGTCGCTGCGCCGCGTCGCCATTCCGGTTATCATCGTCTATCCGCTGGCCACCGTCGTGATCGGCAAGATTCTGTCCGACCAGGAAATCCACGATCAGTATGTCAAAAGACTCCACGATTCGCTGGCGGAAAAAGAAATTCTGCTGCGCGAAATCCACCACCGCGTCAAAAACAATCTGGCGGCAATCATTGGGCTGATCGAGCTGCATCAGGCGTCCGTAGCGGATATTCAAACCCAAAGCCATCTGTCGGAACTGAGCAGTTGTATCCGTTCGATGACGCTGGTACACGAAATGCTGTACGCGTCAGGCGATCTTTCCCGGGTCCGCTTTTCCGAATATATCCAGAAAATTCTCGATCATCTGCGAATGACATTCGGGAGCAGCGCCACCATTGTCACCGATGTTGATATCTCGCCGGTCGTCATGACGCTGGATACGGCCATCCCCTGTGGCATGATCGTCACAGAGCTTGTCACCAACGCGTTCAAATACGCCTTTCCGGAGAAGCGTCCCCGTTCAGGAAACGATGTCTGCCGCATTCAGGTGTCGCTGCGCTACGAGTCGAACACGTACATATTGACCGTCTCGGACAACGGTGTGGGAATACCCCCGTCTGTGGACTGGCGCTCGACCCCGACACTGGGGCTGCTGCTGGTCCGAATGCTGGGGCAGCATCAGTTGGGGGGGAAAATCGCTCTGGATCCCGATAACGGCGCGCAGTTCACAGTGACATTTTCCGTCCAGCATCAGGAAAACATTCATGGACAATAAAAAAATTCAGATCGTTGAGGATGATGGCATTCTGGCCGCACATTTACAAAACATGCTGACCCGTCTGGGATACGATCCCCTTCCACCCCTCGCGTCTGGCGAAGCGGCCGTTTCGGCGGCGACGGAAAACCGTCCGGACCTCATCCTCATGGATATCCAGTTGGCCGGCAACATCAACGGGATTTCCGCGGCCGTTCAGATTCAGTCTGTCACGCCCATCCCGGTTATTTTTCTGACGGCCTTCTCTCAGGAAAGCCTGCTTCAAGAAGCCAGAGCCGCCGCGCCGTATGGATACCTGATCAAACCGGTGATGGAACGGGAACTGGCGGCTACCGTGTCCATGGCGCTGAATCAACACGCCATGGTTCATGAACTCGAGAAGAGCCGGGCAGCGCTCGCCGAAAGCGAAACCAACTACCGCACGCTGTTCGAGCAGTCGCCGCTGGGCATTTTCCGCACGACATTGAATGGCAAAGCGCTGCTGGTCAACAGTGAAATGGCCAGAATCGTCGGATGCCGCACTTCGGAAGAAGCCATCGCAAACTTTACCGATCTTTCCCGGCAGCTTTATGCCAATCCCCAACGCCGTCAGGAATTCATTCACCTGCTGCAGACGCATGGCGATGTCAACCGGTTTGAATACCAGGGAAAAAGAAAAAACGGCGAAGCGGTGTGGATTTCCATGAGCGCCAAACTGCGGCATGACATCACCGGCAACGGACCGGTCATTGACGGATTTGCGGTGGATATCACCAAAGCCAAAGAGGCCGAAGAAGATCGGCGCAAGCTGGAGCATCAGATTCAACAGACGCAAAAGCTGGAAAGCCTCGGCGTATTGGCGGGGGGCATCGCCCATGATTTCAACAATATTCTGATGGCGGTGCTGGGTCATGCCGAGCTTGCTCTGTGCGAGATTTCCCCTGTGTCGGCGGCGCGGGACAATATTCTGCAAATTGTCACCGCATCCCGACACGCCGCGGATCTGTGCCGGCAAATGCTGGCATATTCCGGACGAGGCGTTTTCACGCTGGAACATGTGGACATTTGCGAACTGATCGAAGAAATGCTGCACCTTCTCAGAACGTCTATCACCAAAAAAGCCGTGTTAAACCTGAATCTGGAACATCATTTGCCTCTCATCGAGGCCGATCCCGGCCAGATCCGCCAACTGGTGATGAACCTGATCATCAACGCCTCGGATGCTATCGGAACCCGAAGCGGCGTCATCACCATCTCCGCGGGCGCGACCCGGTGCGATGAGGATTATCTGAGCAAGACCGAACTGCATGAAGAACTCACCCCCGGCATGTATGTGCATCTGGAAGTTACGGACACGGGTTGCGGCATGAACGCCGAAACCCGCGCCCGGATTTTCGAGCCGTTTTTCACCACTAAATTCACGGGCCGCGGTCTGGGGCTGGCGGCAGCCATGGGCATTGTTCGATCCCACAAAGGCGCGTTGAAAGTTTACAGCGAACCCGGACGGGGCACCACCTTCAAGGTTCTTTTTCCGGCAATCGAAGCAGCGCAGCATCATGCTTCGACCGGACATACAGCATCCACAGAATGGCGCGGCAAGGGGACGGTGCTGCTGGCGGACGATGAGGAAAGCCTCCGGGCGTTGGGGGCCAGAATGCTGGAAATGCTCGGGTTTACGGTAATTATCGCATCCGATGGCCGCGAAGCCCTCGAAATTTATCAGAAATGCTGGAGAGACGTTGATCTGGTGCTGCTCGATCTTACCATGCCGCACATGGACGGCGCCCAGGCTTTTGGTGAACTGCGCCGGATCAATC
>JAJYBO010000110.1 GCA_021778975.1 Deltaproteobacteria bacterium | reverse complement strand
TTGAGCGATTCTGACCAGTTCCGTACCGTTCCATTCCAGAACATAAGATTTCAACTCCATTTTGTTTCGATAGAGGCTGGTAACGAAAATTTCGGAGCGGCCGTTGTGGTTGAGGTCCGCGACGTCTACACGAATGGGGGTTTCATCCCTGCCGCCGGTGGCTTCACTGATCAGTTGAAGCTTTCCGGATTCGAGACGGTACAGTGATACGGAATTGTCATTGACGATCACCAGTTCATTCTTTTTGTCGCCGAGGATGTCCCCAATGGAGAGGCTTTTGATTTCGGAGTCAAATCGAAGACTTTTCCAGATGGTGGCGGCGGTCCGACCGTCTGACGCCATGGTTTTGATGGGTTCTGGGCCGGCGGTGATGGGGCCTGTCCACAAGGTATTGGGATCGCGGTGGTTTTCTGCTTCGGCAGACGATTTTTCGGCGGTTTGTGGTTGCACTGGCGCTGGCGATTCTTCGGCGCTGGTGATTCCCAGTGCTTTGTGGATGGCGCCGGCGTAAGCGTTGATTTGCTGAATGACATCTCCCTGTTGTTTACCGGTCTGATTGAACACGGCCAGGGAGGTGCCGTCCGATACCCGAATCAGTCTGGCGCTGGTTGTGACGGATTGGTCTGTGATGATAATGGCGCCGATGGACACATACTCCGCCTTTGACTTGGCGGCGGCGGAGATCGCGGCAGTGTCTC
Organism: Deltaproteobacteria bacterium; assembly: GCA_021778975.1. Lineage (GTDB taxonomy): Bacteria > Desulfobacterota > Desulfobacteria > Desulfobacterales > Desulfatirhabdiaceae > RAAP-1. The sequence continues at coordinate 8,276 of JAJYBO010000110.1, read as the reverse complement.
CCACGGGTTTTGAAAGACCCGTCGCTGCCTGCGCCGCGGCGTTCTGGCTGACCACATCCATAGCGCCGTCCGAGGCCAGGCGCGATGTCAGCATTTGTGTTGCGCCCTCTTGTAGAAACGACATATCGCCATTTCCGGATTGAATTTCAAATGGCAGCACCAGAATACGCGGAACATCGGATGCAAAACTCAGCATGGCGGCTGAGAGAACAAGAATCAGTGTAATACCCGTTCGTTTGAAAGTATGGTGTTGTGGCCTCAAGTGAATCTTTATCTCCTGCACGTATCAAAGCCTTTCGGCGGTAATCGTTATGGGACGCCTTGCTATTCAATTGGTGCTACTGTATATAAAAAGGAAGATTTTATAAAGAATTTTATTTGCTGACGCCGCAATGGAAACCGACCATCTCGCGAAACGCTATAATTGACGGCTTCGTAAAAAGTCCGGATGCTGCATTGCGCTGCATCCTTCGTCGTTGCAGCGTACCTAAAAGTACGCTTCACTCCTCAGAATTTGCGCGCCTTGCCTGCGAACTTTTTACAAAGCCGTCCCCCAAATCGACTTTTTACGAGGGCATCATAATTCCTTTCGTAATACCGCATTTTTCCCTCTATTGAAGATCACTCATCCGTACATTTATCATTATGTTCATGGTATTGTAATGTTCACCAATATATTTGGTAGGCGATTGTTCACATAATTGCCTGTAAGCGTATCGTTGATGTACGCAAAAAACTTGAACATCGAGTTTCAGGAGGATCCACATATGAAAATGTATTGGCTGGCGGCGGTGATGCTGCCGTTGATTCTGGGCGGCTGTGAGGCGTATCAGGCCAAACCGCTGAACATGGATGCGGATATGCCTCATCGGATTCCCCGCATTACGGTAGGCGCCGCCGAAATTCCGCTGCTGCGGCATGAAGCCCATCCGTTCAATCCGGATGACGGTCTGGATATCACCGATGTCGCCATTCTGGCCGTGGTGAACAATCCAGAGCTGAAACTGGCGCGTGATGACGCCGGTATCGCCCGCGCTCAGGCTTTTGACGCCGGTTTGCTGCCGAATCCTCAGCTTGCGGCGGGGCTGGACTTTCCGAGCAGTTCAACGTCGGGTTCGAACTATACGGCGACGAGTCTGGGCGTTAGTTACGACTGGACGTCACTCTTGACCCGAAACGCCGCTGTCGGCGCCGCGAAGAAAAAAGTACGGAAGTACGATCTGGTCATTTTGTGGCGGGAATGGCAGGTGATCGGGGAAGCCCGGCGGCTGTTCGCGCAAAGTTACTATCAGAATCGGCTGGCCAAAACGCTGACCGCGTACCGCAACCTGCTGGCGGATCGTTACCATCATGTGCGTCAGGCGTTTAAAGACGGCAATGTCACGCTGAACACCTCCGGCGCCGATCTGGCGGCCCTGGCCGGTATGGATCGCCAGATTGCAGAGTTGAACCGTCAGCGCCTGAAAACGCATTATGAACTGACCCGTCTGCTGGGGGTGGCCCCCGATGTCGCCCTTCCCCTGGTCGGGGATGTAATGCTGCCGCATATGGACAAATCCCGTATTGATGCGATGCTGAGCGAACTGGCGTACCGACGTCCGGATATGCTGGCGCTCAAAGCTGGTTACGAAGCTCAGGATCTGAAATACCGGGAGGCCATCATTCGTCAGTTTCCCGCGATCAGCATCAGCATTGCACGGGCCAGCGACACCAGCAATGTCGAAACCATCGGTCCCTCGATAGCCCTGTCCCTGCCCATATTAAATCATCACGAAGGCAAGGTCGCCGTTGAAAAGGCCACCCGTAAACGCCTTTACGATGAATTCGAAAATCGTCTGGCGGGCGCGCGCAGCGCCATTTCCGAGATTCTGAAAGATCAGCGGTTGTTGAAAACGCAACTGGAAGCGGTGCAGGCCTCAAAGCAGTCTCTGGAAGATGCCGTCAATGCGGCGGAAAAGGCGTATGCCGCCGGCGATATGGATGAAATGATCTATGTGACGCTGAACTCCCGCCTGCTGGACAAAACTCTGGAACAAATCCGTCTGGAACAGGCTGTGGTCGGTCAGCGTATCGCGCTGCAAACGCTTTTGGGAACCGGCGCCTGTCAGGCGTTCAATAATGAAGGAAACTCGTGATGAAAAAACAACTGATTTCAACCACAGTGATGTTATGGATGATGATGTTTGCAGCAGCGGCGTTTGCGGAGCCATCCGTTTTGGTGAAGACCGGTGTCTTGAAAGAAATGTCATTGCCGGTCAGCCTGAATGCCTATGGCGTCGTTAGAACGGATCCCCGGCGCGTAAAGAATATCAGTCTCGCCAAATCCGGTGAAGTTTCCCAGGTGATGGCCGCCGTGGGGCAAACCGTCACACGCGGGACGCCGCTGCTGGATTTTCAGACCGATCCCGCCGATTCCACGGCGTATCGGCAGGCGATGACGGCGGTGGATTTTGCGCAGAAATCGTTGCAGCGGACTGAAACCATGGTGGCGCAGCATCTGGCAACGCAGTCGCAGTTGGCGACGGCGCAGAAATCCCTGACAGACGCGCTGGCGGCGCTCGATCTTCTTCGAAAACAGGGGAAGGGAAGTCGCAGAGAAGAGCTGACGGCCCCTTTTGATGGCATCGTCACCCGTGTGGATGTCCGGCAGGGCGACCGCGTTGCGCCGGGTGTCTCGCTGCTTCAGTTGACGCCGGGCGCATTTCTTATCGCGGCGTTGGGGGTGGAGCCTGAGAATATTCATAACGTAAAACTGAACATGCCGGTCATCGTTCAGTCCGTATTTGATCCAGGGCAGGTCATGAAAGGACATGTGGCGAACATCGGCGGTGTGATCAATCCGCAAACGCGGCGCATGGACGTGCAGGTTCGGCTTGACGATCGTTCCGCGATCCATTTTGTTCCGGGGATGGAGGTATCGGGAAAAATCATCCTGAAAAATCAGCGCTGTATAGCGGCGCCGCGTTCGGCGGTGTTGCGCGACGACAACGGCGCCTATATTTTTCAAGTTGTCAACAACCGCGCCGTTCGGATCAATGTCGTTACCGGTGTGGAAAACGATCAGGTGGTGGCTGTGCAGGGAAAGATCAATTCGAACATGAACGTCGTGATTCTGGGAAACTATGAGCTTCACGACAATATGGCGGTCAGAGAGGGGGCGCAATGAAAATCACCCGATGGATTCAGACGCATCGTCGCTCCATCCTCTTTCTGGTGGCGATGTTGTCCATTGGTGGTCTGATCGCCGCGACCAAACTACCGGTTGCGCTGTTCCCCAATGTGGATTTTCCCCGGATTGACGTTACTTTGGATGCCGGGGACAGACCGGCGGAACAGATGGCCCTTCAGGTGACCCGTCCGGTGGAGGAAGCGGTGCGCCGGGTGCCGGGTCTTGTCAACGTGAGATCCAGGACCAGCCGCGGCAGCGCCGATATTTCCATCAATATGGAATGGGGGACGAACATGGCGTCCGCAACATTGCAGGTCAATGCCGCCATTGCCCAGATCGCCTCTCAGTTGCCGGCGGGCACATCCTTTCTCACCCGGCGCATGGACCCCACCGTGTTTCCCATTATCGCCTACAGTCTGACATCGTCAACAGTCTCGTTGACGAAACTCCGGGACATTGCGCAGTATCAGCTCCGTCCGCTGTTCTTCGGCGTCAATGGCGTGGCGCTGGTAGATGTCAACGGCGGAACGCAGGAAGAATACCAGGTATCGGTGGATCCCGCCCGGCTTCAGGCGTATGGGTTTGCCTTAAACGACCTCACGTCCGCCTTGAGCGCCTCGAATGTCCTCAAGGCGGTGGGCCGGCTCGAAGACCACTATAAACTCTACCTGATGATTTCGAACACGCAGTTCGAAAATCTGGATCAGATCAAGAATATTGTTCTCAGAAGCGGCCGCAACGGCGTGGTGCGTCTGGAGGATGTTGCAACGGTCAAGGTTTCGACGGCGCCGAAGTGGATACGGGTCACCGCGGACGGCAAGGACGCCGTTCAGCTTCAGATATATCAGCAGCCCGGCGGCAACAGCGTGAAAATTGCGAATGACGTCAAAAAAAAGCTTGAAGCGTTTCGGCCTCAGTTGCCCAGGGGCGTTTCGATTGCAAACTGGTACGATCAGAGTCAGCTTGTGACGGCTTCCGCGGTGAGCGTGCGGGACGCTATCCTGATCGGCGTCCTTCTGGCCATGCTGGTGCTGCTGTTTTTCCTGCGCAATATCAAAATCACGCTGATTGCCGCCATTGTCGTGCCGATGGCGCTGGCGGCGACCGTCGTCATGCTGTTCGCTCTGGGGATGAGTTTCAACATCATGACGCTCGGCGGCATGGCGGCCGCGGTCGGTCTGGTCATTGACGACGCCATTGTCATGATCGAACATATTGTCCGGAGGCTTCGAGGCGGCGGTCCGCATCATGGCAAGGTCATGGCGGCGGCCCTGGAATTTTTTCAACCGCTGTGCGGTTCCAGCGCGGCGACCATCGTCGTTTTCATGCCGCTGGCGTTTCTGACCGGCGTCACGGGGGCGTTTTTCAAGGCGTTGTCGGTGACGATGGCCTCCGCGCTGCTCTTTTCCTTTCTGATTACATGGCTGGCCGTGCCGATTCTGGCGGATCATTTTCTGAACGCGAAAGATGCGGCGCAAAAGGAAGGCGGCCGCATGACCGAGTGGCTTCACAGGCGCTATGAACACATGATGCGGCGGATATTGCGTCATCCGTCGCTGGTGCTGCTGATGGTGGCGCCGCTCCTGGCGGCCGGCTGGATAACGTTTCATCGCGTCGGCTCCGGATTCATGCCGGCGATGGATGAAGGCGGATTCGTTCTGGACTATCGCACCGCGCCGGGCACCGCGCTCACCGAGACAGATCGTCTGCTGCGGCAGGTGGAACAGATCATTCAGTCCGTTCCGGATGTGGATACGTATTCCCGGCGCACCGGAACGGGGCTGGGCGGCGGTCTGTCCGAGGCCAATGAGGGCGATTTTTTCATCCGCCTCAAACCCCTGCCGCGCCGGACAATCGAGCAGGTCATGGACGATATTCGCAATCAGATTCGTCAGAAGGCGCCCGGCCTGAATATCGAAATGGCCCAATTGATGGAAGATCTGATCGGCGATCTGACGGCGGTGCCCCAGCCGGTGGAAATCAAGCTGTTTTCCGACAACATTGGCGTCCTTCAGACGACGGCCCGCCATATCGCCGCGAAACTGGAGAAGGTTCCCGGGATCGTTGAAATCCGGGATGGCATCAACCCGGCGGGCGATGCGCTGGAAATTCATATTGATCGCGACAGGGCGGCGCTGGAAGGCATGAACCCGGAGGCGGTGACACAGCTTCTTTATACCTGCCTGCATGGCAAGGTTGCCACCGAAGTGCAGCGCGGGGTCAAGATGGTCGGTGTCCGGGTCTGGATTCCCCACCGGTTGCGCGGCGCGGATATGGACATCAAGCATCTGATGCTGCGGGCGCCGGACGGACATCTGTTCCCGCTCGACCGGATCGCCACCATCGTTCCGGTGATGGGGCAGCCGCAGATTGCCCGCGAGAACCTCAAGCGCATGGTGGCGGTCACCGCCCGCATCACCGGACGCGATATGGGATCCGTGATTCGGGATGTCCGTCACATGCTGGCGGCGCCGGGGCTGCTGCCGAAAGGCATCTATTACGAACTGGGCGGTCTTTATCAGCAGCAGCAGATCGCGTTCAAGGGACTGGAGGGGGTTTTCGCGGCCGCTGTGGCGCTCGTTTTCCTCCTGCTGTTGTTTTTATATGAAAACTTCAGAGTTGTCATCGCCATCATGGCCATCCCGCTGATGGCGGTTTCCGCGGTCTTCATCGGGCTGTGGGCGACCGGCATCGAGCTGAATATCTCCGCCATGATGGGTATGACCATGATCCTTGGCATCGTTACGGAGGTGGCGATCTTCTATTTTTCGGAATATCGCGAGTTGATCCTGGATATGGACCATCGGTCGGCGCTGGTGGAAGCCGGTAAAAACCGCATGCGGCCTATCGCCATGACGACATTTGCGGCGATACTGACCTTGCTGCCCCTGGCGTGTGCAATCGGCGAAGGTTCTGCGATGCAGCAGCCGCTGGCGATCGCCATTATTTCGGGCCTTGTGGTGCAGTTACCGCTGGTGCTTCTGGTCATGCCCGTGTTTTTCGACCTGATGGTGAAAAAATGGGGCAGGGGGCAGTAAAGGTCGGGGAATACGATCATGGGGATGCGTACTGGAAGAGGAGGCTTTTATGAGTGTTAGAAACAGTGTTGCCCTGGTTATAGGGGTTCTCGGCGGTCTGGCGCTTGCCGGAGGATATAAGCGTTTTCATGATGTGAGCGAAAACGCTTCGGCGCATCCGGTGGCGACGGTGGTTGCGCCGCCGCTGATTACCACCGTGCATCCGGTTCTGCGCTCGTTTCTGCATCGTGTGTCGTGGATCGGGGTTGTGGAACCGCTGTCTTCGGTTAGAATCACGGCCCTAATGCCGGGCCGCATCGAGGCCGTCGAAGCCGCGGATCAGGCCAGAATCGCGAAAGGCGATCCGGTGGCGCGACTGGGAGGGATGTCAGTCGAAACGCAACGCGCCAGGCTTGCCGCCGATATCCTGTCTTTGACATCGCAGAATGATGTTGCTCGGCAAATGGTGGTGCGTCTCAAACAGAATTTAAAGATGCGTCTGTCCACCAACAATGAAGTGGCGGCGGCTCAGGAGATGCAAATCCGGCTTCGGACGCAACTATACAGCGCCCGTATGAGGCGGAAGGCGTTTGAAGATCGAACCTGTATGAGGGCCGCGGTGACCGGAATCTTTACGAATCGGCGCGTCAGTGTGGGGCAGAACGTTACTGTCGGTCAGGTCATTGGGGATATCATTGATGCGGGGCATCTGAGAATTGTGGCGTCATTGTTCCCGCCGCAGGGCCTTTTGCTTCCCGGCAAGACCGCTGATGTCAATGTCGGTGAAAACCGGTCGCTGCACGGGATCGTCCGCCGCGTTCTGCCCGAAGCCGGAAGTACGGGGGCAACGATGGTCTGGATCGAGGGCGCGGAGATTGATACGCAGTTGCATCCGGGGCGGACGGTCACTGGAAGCATCGTTGTTGAGGACGGGCATGAATCCCTGGCGGTGCCTGCTTCGGCGATTGTCTATGACGTGCAGGAACACCCACTCGTTTTTCTGAAGCAGGGCGATTCGTATCGCGCTTGCAGCGTCAGGCCGGGATTGACGCAGGACGGTTGGGTCGAGATATTTTCCTCCGCCCTGAACCCGCGCCTGTCCGTCGTTACGCAGGGAGGGTACGAACTTTTTTACCGTCATTTCAATAAACAATTCAAAGAGCAGGACTGACCCATGAAAAAGTTACTGCACGGGATCGTTGATAACCCGATTTCGGTGATTCTTCCGGTGGCAATCATTGTGTGGGGCGGCGTTTTTGCGCTGTTTCATTTGTCGGTGGGCCTGTTTCCTGGTCTCGATATACCGGTGGTGAACGTTATTACCCATTATCCCGGCGCCGCCGCCGAAGACATGGAGTTGCTCGTCACACGTCCTGTCGAGGACGGAATCCGCGCCATTTCGGGCGTCCATCGTGTGTCTTCGAAATCCATCGAGGGAATTTCAATGGTTACAGCCGAATTCGATTGGGGGACGCGGCTGATGGATGCCCGCCAGCTCGTTCAGGCGGAACTGTCGTCCGTGCAAACGAATCTGCCGTTTGGCGTTATGCCGCGCCTCGAGAATATCGGCACCACGCTTCAGGAAGTTGTCGGATATGTGGTGTATGGGGGGAGTGACATGAGCGATTTGCGCACCCGTGTACGCATGGATGTGGTCAGCCGTTTGATGAGCGTCCGGGGGGTCTCGCGTGTGGAGGTGCTGGGCGGTGATGCGCCGGCCTTTATTGTGCGGCTCAAAACGGATGCTCTGGCGCGGCTGCATCTGACCATCGGCAATATAACGGCCGCTCTGGTCAAAAATAATCGGATTGCGGCATCGGCTTTCATAGATCGGGGGGCGAAAGAATATTTGATTCGCGGTGACAGCCGGCTCCAGACGATGGATGATGTTCTCGATGTTCCGGTAATCGCCGATGGGACAAAGTCGGTCTTCCTGAAGGATATCGCATCGGTCCGATACGGGAGAGCGCCGCGTCATTATCAGATTCACGGCAATGGATTCCCCGCTGTCGCCGTCATTGTCAGCAAGCAGCCGGATGCCAGTACGATCGGTGTCGTCCACGGCGTGGATCGGGCGCTGACGTCCCTTC
>JAJYBO010000109.1 GCA_021778975.1 Deltaproteobacteria bacterium | reverse complement strand
TTTTTGCGTTCCAGACGATCTATGATCCAGTGCAGCAGATGATGATCCGCTTTCAGATCGCTGACACCTTCAAGACGGGAAAGAGCGATTTCCGCCCGCGCCATGGTCTTATGCCCACCCGCCGAGCCGTAAGCACCGAAGATTTTTTGAGCCAGCTTCCCGGCGTCTTTACGAATGCCATCGTTACGGAAAACGATGACCAGATGTCCGGAGCATATTCCGGAAACGATACTCCAGGTAACCGATTGCACCCTCATGAAAAAATCAGCCACCAGTACACATACATCCGGATTTTTAACCATACCCAGATGGGTGTATATTCGATTTCCGTGATTTTTTCTGTTCTGGAGCGCCACAGTGAAATATTTCAGGAACTCGGGAAGAAGTTCGGAACGTTCGATTTTTCTGGCAAGGGGAATGTTGGCGTACCGATGAAGAAACTGAAAGGCCCGAATATCTTCGACAAGCGAAGGCCGGTCAAAATTGGCGGTATCGTTCTTGATAGCATGATACAACCCGGTAGCCAATTTGGATGATGGCTTGATGCCAGCGGCTCTCAGATATTCCGTCACTATGCTGGCGGTGGCGCCGTAATGGGGACGTATGTCCATAAATGACGCGATGGCGCCGGTATTCGGATGGTGGTCAATGACAACATGAACCGGGGTAAATCTGGCAAAAGACGGGTGATGCGATGGCTGGGAATCCACAATCACATATCGGTTGAACTGCATTTCCTGAGCTGCATCCACATGAGCCATGGCCACCCCCAGCAGTTCGATCATGGCAATATTGTCCGGCCTCTGAATGACATTGACATTGGATATGGAAACACTCGCGGTTTTTCGCCAGAGGAGGCGCTTGACCGCCATGGCGCTGGCGATGGCGTCCGGGTCGGCATTGATGATAATCAGCACCCGATCATCACCTGAAAACTGATCGTAGAACCGGCGCAGTTTTTCGGAAGCGGATTGTTTCATGAGTGTTTGAGCGGCCCCAGTTGACGCAGGGTTTCTGTCATATCTTCAAATATGCGGACAAGCCTGTCGGTCTCCCCGGCAGCGACCCACGCCAGCCGCAGCCGATCCTCGCCGATACCGAAAGTTTTGAGCATGGAAAGGAGCAGCGCATGACGTTTCAGCGCCTGAATGTTTCCTGTTTTGTAATGGCATTCTCCGGGACGGCATCCCATCATGACAACACCGTCGGCGCCTTTCTGAAAAGCATGCAGCACATGGCAGGGATCCACCCTGCCGGAGCACATCACCCGGATGATGTTCACACCGGCAGGATATGAGTTCTGCGATCTTCCGGCGGAGTCCGCAGCTTCGTATGAACACCAGTGGCACAAAAAGGCGACGACATCAGGTTGAAAAACAGACATTCATGGTTCCCCTGAAGACAAAACCAGACGCGGTCAATTTGGAACGCACCGTTCCCAGCGCCGGCTCCAGTGAGACCCCGGAGGACAGGGCGGCGGCCCGTTGGGGACACACCGGTTACGACCAGCGCTCCAATGCGTTCCTGGAGGACAGGCCGGCGGCCCATTGGGAACACACCGGTGAAGACGACCGTCCCAGTGTGTTCCGGCGGGACAGACAGGTTCATTGGGAACACACCGGTTGCGGCCCACACTCCAGTGCGTCCCTGCCGGGCAGGGCGGCGGCCCGTTGGGGACACAGTTCTCAACACGTGGATTCCAGTGAGTTCCCGGCGGACAGGGCGGCTGGGCAAAAACGGTTTGCCGCCCCAGAAAAAGAAACAAAAAACCTCCAATGAGGATTGTCCAGACAATCTGCTTCATAAAATGACACTCCATCAGATTGGGTTATCATCGAATTGATAAAATTGATGCTCTCGTAAAAAGTCGAATTTCAGACGGCTTTGTAAAAAGGCCGCAGGCAAGGCGCGCAAATCTTGAGGAGTGAGGCGTACTTATGGTACGCCGCAACGACGAAAGATGCAGCGCAACGCAGCATCCGGACTTTTTACGAAGCCGTCAGCCTTAGTACTACATTGAAAGTAAAACCTGAACAATTGCAAGGATGATGAGAAATCTCTACCTCCCGTTGCCGTCCAATCACCCATTCAGCAGAATCTGATTTCGTTCGGAGCGGCTTTCCCCCGCGGCAATCACCCGAATGGCCGGCGCGCCCTTGACCGGACATTTATTTTCACAACTGCCACACCCCACACATCGTTGCAAATTGACATAGGGCTGTTTCAGCAGTTCGGTCTGACCGTTCATGGCCTGAACCCCCGCTTCGCGGAACTCCACGGCTTTGGGCGATACAGGGCAAACTTCCTGACACATGATGCAGGGCGCATTGCCACTCCAGGGAAGACACTTGCCCCGATCTATGAAGGCGGAGCCGATTCGGACAGGTTTCGTGGTCTTCTCCTTTTCAGATATCATCCGAATGGCCCCCGTCGGACATACGCTGCCGCAAAGGGTGCAGGTATATTCACAATATCCGGTCGTCATGTGAAGCACCGGCGTCCAGAATCCGGCGACACCCGCTTCCGTCAGAGACGGCTGAATGGCGTTGGTCGGACAGACCTTCATACACAGCCCGCACCGCTGACATCGCTCCAGAAACAGCGCTTCCGAAAGAGACCCCGGTGGACGGATCAAACGCGCATCCGAGGTGTGATATATCTGGCCGTCCAGCCGGCTCAAAAATGGAAATGCAACACCGGCCACAAGACCCGTCAACACCTCCCGCCTGCCGGTATCCGGAAGCCGGACAGGGGCCTGATGCCAGAACATCTGAAACGACAGCGCATCTTCGGGGCAAACAGCCTGACAGTTGAAACAGCGGACACATTCGGCATTTTCCCATTTCAGACCGGGACGCGGGGATGCCGCGCCCTGACAGGCTTCCATACATTTACCGCATCCCGTACACCGAGACGCATCCTGAACAAGTTGCAGCGGACTTTTGAAAGAGAAACACCCCAAAAGCGCCCCCAGCGGACACAGCACCCGGCACCAGAAGCGGGACCGGACACGGTTCAGCATCAGAATCGCTATTCCGATCACACCGATCAAAAATCCGGTCTGATAAGCCGGATACCCAAAACCCAATATCGGCGATATCAGCATTTCGGCGCTGTAACTGATCAGGTTCAACACATTCCAGTTGCTGCTGGCCATCGCGTCGAACACTTCCTTGACGCCGATATTGATCGCCGGCAAAATGGAAACCGCCAGCGTCCGAAACAGCACTGACAGCGGATCGAAAAAACCCGCCAAATTCAGCCCGAACACCGCGGATATCAGAACCAGCGTCAGCACAGCATATTTGATCCGCTGTGCAGGCGTTTTTTCGTTATACAGCCTCGCCTTGCGGCCGCGAACCGCCGGATGCACCGCGGCAATGGCATGATGGAGTGTTCCGAACGGACACACAAAACCGCAAAAAAATCTTCCCAACACCAGCGTCATGACAACAATCCCCAGTACCAGCCCGGTACCGGCAATCCACCGGTGCGAGGCCAATACGGTGGAAATCCAAAGCAGTGTATCCAGCTTGAAAAAAAACGAAACCGGATAATTCAGGCGAATGCCCTGCTGCGCCGACATGGCGGTGGAGTAATCCTGCATGACATTTTGCGGAAGCGCGGTTTTTATCAACAGCACGATGAACAGCAGAAAAAACAGAACCTGCGATATGCGCCGGAGCCATACGATGCGCCTGGTATTCACAGCGCCACCGAAAACTGCGTCAACCGGCTGAAATCGGTCGTCCCCAACCCCCATTTCTGCGCCAGTTGAATATATCCGACGGCGGTCGGCGGCATGTTGAACAGACTGCATGCCCTGGCGTCCGCGGCCACCGGATCGTCACTGAGGATGAGGGTATTGGCGATTTTGACATCCGCCGCATCGCCGCCGGACGGCCCGTTGGCGATCATGATGCGGATAGCGTCAATCAGGGTCAACGTAGGCTTGAAATACTGAGCCAGATCCGTAACGGTCTGATGAACATCCTGGTGAAGCGCATTGCGCCGGCCGCCAACCGCGCCGATCCAGTTCTTGATGCCCAGCGTCAGCCCCGTCAGGCTGTGTACTTTGGCGATGGGCAGATTGATGACTTTGTCGGCTTCGATCAACGGCGTAAACACCGGCCAGACATTCAGGCGATGCCCATGAAGATTCATGTCGCGCATCATGCTGGACAACGGAAACACCAGCTCCGCACCGGTTTTGCGGGCCACCATGCCGGCGCCCGTCACCATGAAACAGTTTCTGGCGTCATGAATGGTATGATCGGCAATCCGAACTTTCTTCGCACCGGCTTCCTGACAGAGCCGAACAACGGTCTCCAGAACCTCCGGGTTGGTGGTAGCCGCCAGTTCCGGGGTTCTGGCCCAGGAAATGTTGGGCTTGATGACCACCACATCCCCTTTGGAAATAAAACGAGACATACCGCCAGCGGATTCAAAAATTTTCCGGGTCAGCGCCGGAACATTGCAGGGTGTCTGCTTTGAAACCGCCTCTGCAATGAAATGCTTGGCGTTTTCCGGAGCGGTCGTTCCCGCAAACAAAGATACGGGCGCCATGCTGTACAGCGCGGCGCCGCCTGCCAGATACATAAACTGCCTTCGGGTAATGGGATGGTCTTTCATCGGATGATACCTCCACACGGGAATTCGGAATTTAAAGCAAAAAGCCTTCCTGAATCAACGCCATGATTTCGGACTCGGCTTCCCGCAACAGACGGTTGCGTATGAAACGGTCGGCGAACGACGCTTTAAAACCGTTACGGACGATTCTCAATATGTCCCAGATGCTGAGACCGCCCGACGTCATACGGGCGGCCCGGTGCAGCTCTCTGGTAAAATGGGTTCGAGAAATGCCGGGGTTATCGCAGTTGACGGTCACGCGCAGTCCCCTGTCCAAATAGTCTTTGAGCGGATATTCCGGAAGACTGGCGGTTTCCGGAATGAAATTGTCTCTGAATCCTTTGATCTGGAGGTTGCTGGAAGGGCACATCTCGATGGCGACGTTGTGATCGAGAAACTGCGCCAAAAGCGCCGGGTTGTCCCGCAGCGTTAGACCGTGACCGATGCGTTCTGCGTTGAAATGATATACGGCTTCCCAGATGCTGGCGACATCCATGCTTTCCGCCGCATGAATCGTGACATGCTGGCACTTTTCCATGATGGGGAAAAAATACCGCCGAACATCCTTCGAGGGGCATGTCGCGTCGTTGCCGATCAGGTCAAACCCTCTCACACGGCAGAGACTGTCCGGATCTTCCATGAGGCGCTTGGCGACATTCACCAACTGCATGACTTCGGCCTTGAATCCCTGACGGCTGGCCGTTAGAATGATCGAGAAATTCTCCAGAGACTTGCCGAGTTCTTCTTCGATCATCAGGATAATCTGGATGGGATTCAGCCCCCCCCGCATGTATTTGATCGGCGCGCAGCGCACCTCGAGATAACGAACATGATGACGTTCCGCTTTTTCCACCAATATGCGGCAGGCTTCCCGAATACCGGATTCGCTTTGCAAAAGGCTGGCGCCCTGAATGTCTCCCAGCATTTCATATGCGGCGCCAATCGCGACAAACGCCGGATCCTTCCGATATTTACCAAAAATCAGCGCATCCAGAATCTCCGGGGCATTGCCGAAGAGACTGATGAAAGAAGAAATACTGACCGGCTCCGGAACATCTCTGACCGCTTCGGGCAGAGATTTAAATGGAATGTGCTGGCTGGCGTTCATCACCCCAACTTTATCAATCAACCGGCGCCATTCCCGCATCTGAAACGCCATCCGCATTTTATAGCGATCAATCAGCAGATGGTTGGTGGCCGCGACACGAATGATATCCTCAGCGTCCAGAATGCCGTCAAGGTGGCAGTGGAGTTCGGCCTTGGGCAGCCTGTTCAGCCAGGCGATTTCGACGGATTCTTTATCCGGATTCACGCCGATATGCGCCTGCTTCAGCCTCTCGATAACCGCTGGAGACAGGCTGTACAGCGCCAGAAAGTTGTTGTTGATATCTTCCTTCAAGAGAGACTGGGTATAGTTGCTCAAGAAGAATTCCGAGTTGCGAAAACGATGGTCAATGGCGGCAGACAGCGTCAATGATTCAGAATCCAGCGCCATCACAACTCGTTGCTTTGTTTCTGAAGCGGCAATGGGGAAACTTTCGGCCCGAATCGCCGGATGACTGGCCAGCGCCAGATCAATCAGCGGATTTTTTCGATAGCCCCCCACCACCATCGGGGTTATGGCGTCTTTCATATCGGCGGACAACGGACGGATGAAGGCGTCAATATCCTGTTCCGCCAAGCACTGCGAATATACCCTGTTGCGCACAATGCGGAGCAGCGCATGACAACCGAATACAGATGCCGCAAACTGCATATCCTGATTCATCGTGTCGTTGTTTTCGGACAGCGCCAGCAGCAACTGCCTGCCGGACACCGACGCCGCGGCGTGCAACACCACTCTCGATATGGCTTCCCGCATAATGCGGCATTCGTTTTCGGAAGACAGCATACCCGTGCTGTCCACCTCAAAAATTTTCAGACCGGGCCTGTGGAATACTTTTACAAGATCATGCCATTCCTGAAGGGTGCCGCCGCCTTCCTGCGCCTGAGTTTCCAGCAGCCTGTACCATGCCAGAAGTTTTTCCAGTTCGGATTCCGTACGATCGTTTCTGGCGGCGACAACCCATATCTCATCCACAAAATGGATGTCAAAGGCCGTTCTCGTGTGGGTGATGCGTTCCACATCAGGATGGAAAGCGTACATGTCCAGAATCTGAGGATTGGTAAACCCCATCAATTCAGGCGCAATCCGCCAGCTATCCCCCATTGTCGTCACCAGAATATTGGTCATGCCCCCATCCCTTTTACCCTCTGCCCCTCCCGCTGCAAGAAAACGCAAATTGCCGACCGCTTCGAGTATGTAGCCGCCTATGCGATGCGAAGCGCCGCTAAAAAACCGCCATGAATGGCGTCGTTGATTTTTCCGGGACGGATGCAATCACCAACCGTCACATATGGAATTCCCAGCGCGGCAACATCGTTCGAAAGCCGCTGCAATGGCCGGGAGCCGGACGCTAAAATCACGGTATCGAAAGTTTCCGCTGAGGTGACACCGTCTCTGTCATACGTGATCGTTCCCTGGCGGATCGAAGTGACTTTCGCACTGGTGTTGATTTTTACGCCATAACGTTTGAGGTTGTCGGTCAAAATCCATCGGGTGGATTTGCCGACATCCTTACCCGCCCTGGGCAGCATTTCAAAGACCGTAACGCGGGACGCCCCCCGGAACATCAATTCCCGAAGCCGTCCGACACTTTCGGCTTCATAGGTAAACAGAAAATAGAGAATTTCTGGAGAAATCGCGCCTTTGGCCGCCACAAACAGCGCGGTTTCAAGCCCTACGGCCCCGCCGCCGATGACAGCCACCCGCTTTCCCAGAGGGGGATTGTCGCGCAATACATCCCAGGCATTGAGGACATCCGCATCCGTCGCTCCCGGAATCGGCGGAATCAACGCTTCGGCGCCTTCTGCAATCAGAACGAAATCCGGTTGCTTCCGCCGGATCATCTCTACATCCACAGGGGTGTTCAGGTGCAGCGGAATCCGGAACTTTCGGATCATTGCCGTATAATACCGGATAAATTCGAGTAGTTCGCGTTTATGCGGCGGCGCGCCCGCCATCCAGAGCTGACCGCCGATATCCGAACTTTTCTCGTAGAGTTCTACCCGATGTCCGGCGGCCGCGGCGGTTATGGCGGCTTCCAAACCGCCCGGCCCCGCGCCGACAACCATCACCCTTCGGGGATCCGCGGTTTTTTCGATTCGGCGTTCGCCTTCAAATCCCGCGCGGGGGTTTCCGATACAAAAGACCGGTTGGCCGCTGAATACCTGATCCGTACACCCCTGAGAGCAGGCGACGCAGGGACGAATTTCGTCGGTTCTGCCTTCAAATGCCTTGGTAGGCCATTCGGGATCCGCAATCAAGACTCTGCCCAGATTCACCATGTCGGCGTATCCGTCGGTCAATATCCGTTCCGCGGTCTGCGGATCGGCAATCCGGTTGGAAGCCATCACCGGAACAGATACCGCCTGCTTGATGTTCAGCGCCAGATAGGCGTACGCGGAACGGGGCAATTCCATAGGCAGTTGGGGCACGCGGGATTCATGCCAGCCGCCAGTGATGTTGATGGCGTCCACCCCCGCGCGTTCATAGACAACCGCAATTTGAGGCGTTTCGACATCGCTGGTGCTGCCGGGAACAAAGTCGTTACCGGCCATCCGGATGGTGATCGGAAAATCGGGACCCAGCGCTTTGCGCATCATTTCGATGAGTTCACGGGGAAATCGTGTCCGGTTTTCAAAACTGCCGCCGTAATCGTCTGTTCGCTGATTCCGAAGCGGCGACAGAAATTGGGTAATCAGGTATCCCGCGGATGCAATCACCTCCACACCGTCAAAGCCCGCGGTTCTGGCGCGAAGCGCCGCCTGGACAAACGCATGCTGCACCGTATGGATGTCTTCCAGGGTCATCTCCCGCGGCGTTACACGGGAATAGGCGGAAAACACCGGGGACGGTGCAATGGGCTCCCGTCCGTCAATCAACATCGGGTGGGAATAAGCACCGGCATGAAAAAGCTGCACCCAGGCCCTGGCCCCACCTTCATGAATGATTCCGGAGAGTTTTTCAAACGAGGGAATGGCGTCATCGCTCGACAGCGACAACGCCAGAAGTCCGGACCCCAGAAAATCAACCCCCACCGGCCCCACGGTTATCAGCCCCGCGCCGCCTTTCGCGCGTTCGGCGAAATAGGCGTAATAACGATCATTCAATTTGCTGTCATAAGAATACAAAAGCCCCAGAGACGGATAGGCAATACGATTTTTGATTTCAACGGAATTGATCCGGATCGGACTGAACAAATATTTATACATGATGCTCCTTTAAAGCCGTTTTCAACAAAGAATATCTCCTTACATCATCGTTCAACAATGCAACTCGAAGACGCCCTTATCTATCACCACGTCACCGGTTTGCGCATTCAGTGTCTTCCAGAGCGCGCCGCCATCACCGGTTTTCCAGATTTGCGTCTGAATCGGCA
>JAJYBO010000108.1 GCA_021778975.1 Deltaproteobacteria bacterium | reverse complement strand
AACTCAAATACCGCCATGAGTTCCGCTAACAACCATATCCGATGGGTCTTACCCCTCTTTTGGGTCGTGTTTCTGGGAAGCTGCACCGTCTGTTGCGCCGATTCGGCAATTCCTGAAACCGTCAAACCTGCGGTCGAAACCGCCTATCCCATACCGGAAGCAGCCTCACAGGATGTATCCTGCCTGCGGGCAAGCCAGGGACCCAGGATTACCGATATCCAGGTGATTGGCGCTTTCCCCCTGTCCGAACGCAGCATCCTGGACGTCACTACACTGCGCGCCGGCGCTGTTCTGAATCCCGATATCATTCCGGAACAGACATCACGCATCGTTACTTGTTTGAAACAACAGGGCTTTCTGAAACCGTCCGTCGTTATCGAATTGCTACCGGCTTCGGACGGCGCGAACCGCAAAATCCAGATCACCATCCGTAACGAAGGATTTCTACATCTGTCTCACATTCACTTCAGCGGTGTTCACGCATTTTCCGTTCTCCGTCTGAAATCTTTGATGACGACATGGCGACAATCCCTGCTGCCCGGAATTTCCGGACATCTCATCGAAAGCGATATCCAGAAAGACATACACAAACTGTCCACCCTGTACTGGCGTAACGGCTATCTGGACGCCCGACTCCACTATACCCTCACCCCCAGCCCCACAGATATATCCGAAATGACGCTGAACATCGCGGTCGCCGAAGGCGCGCATTACCGGTTCATCTGGTCCGGCAATCATCATATGTCCACAAGCGATTTGAACGGCGATCTGGTGTTTGCTTCCGAAGGAAAATTTAATGACACGGGCATCAGCCTCTCCGTTCACAAAATCAAGACCCGATACCATAACGCCGGATATCTGGATCCGCAGGTCAGCATTACGGAAAACAGCACCACCAATTCCGCGCCGCCCGCTGAAAAAAAAATCCTCATTCATATCCAGGAAGGCGTTCGCACGCAAATTGACAAGATCGCCATTCATGGCAATCACGATGTGCCCATCCGCGACATAAAGGGCCAAATACTTTCCCGTCAACGCGGTATTTTCAACAGTGGCGCGCTGGTGCAGGAAACCCTCCACGAAGATGTCCAGGCGATTGACGCGCTGTATTTTTCCAAAGGATATCGTTCCGCGAACGCAACACCGGATATTGTTTTCACTCCGGATCGTACGAAGGCGGCCGTGACAATCGCTATCCACGAAAATGCGCAGACGCGGGTTTCTGATATCCTCATTTTCGGGATGCATTCCGTATCTCGGCAGGTCGCCCTGAAAAGTCTTTCTCTGAAGCCGGGCAAGCCTTTCGATGAAGATCTGCTCAAAAACGACAAAGCCATATTGAGCGATCTGATTTCCGACACCGGCCATCCCTATGTGCAGATTCATGAGCGGATCGTGTATTCCGATCATCCGCCAACGGCCAAAATTGAATACACGGTGGGGGAAGGCCCCTTCGTCACACTGGGAGAGGTCTCGTTTGTCGGCAATTTCCTCACGCAGGAACGTGTTCTGAAAAATGAAATGACCATTCGAAGCGGTGATCCGTTTTCTCTCAAAAAAGTGCTTGAAAGTCAGAAAAATATCCGGAATATGGAAATCATGCGCTCCGTACAGTTTCATGCCTGCGGGCTGAAAGAAAAGGCCCGGCGTATCAACCTCATCGTTGAAGTCGAAGAAGCCAGACCTTATGTGCTGGATACCGGCGTCGGCTATGATACCCAAAGGGGCGCTTTTACCCATAGCCGCTTTGAAGACCGCAATCTGTGGGGCGCCAACACCCGCGCGCGGGTACAGGCAGAAGTCAGCCAGATCGGCTATAAACTGGAAACCGGGTTGACCGAGCCCCGGTTCCTGCAAACCCGTATTGCAGCGGATGCGTCGGTGTATTCGGAAGACCGGTCCGAATTCAACCAGGGTTTTGGCATCCGGATTACAGGGTCATCTCTGACATTGTCCCGAAACTGGAAAAACCACTTGAGCGCAGGACTTTCTCTGGGAGCGGAACAGCGAAAACTTTACGAGAACCCGAAATCCACAGTACAGACTTACTGGACGGACAATCTTTCCCCAAATTCCGTAACGCCCCGAAGTCTTATGGTACTCAGCCCCAAACTGCAATACGATACGCGAGACTCTTTTGTTCGGCCCACCCAGGGCATTTTCGCCGCCGGGTATATGGATGTCTCCAACGGCATGGACAGCAACCTGGATAATTTTATCCGGTACAGGCTCGATGTCCGCGCCTATAAAACCCCGATCCCCCGATTGACCCTGGCGTGCAATGCCAGATGGGGATACATGGAGCCTCTAAACACGCAGCGCATTGTGGCCGCGGATCAGCTCTTCTATCTGGGAGGCGCCGCCAGCGTGCGGGGATTCGATGAGAACATGCTGCGCTATGACAGCGTCGGTACGCCGGTTGGCGGGCGAATGTCCACATCCGGGACCGTTGAAAGCAGGATTGACCTGGGGCACGATCTGGAACTCGATCTCTTCGTGGATACCGGAGCGCTCGGTCGCTATCAGACATCCAATATTCCGGATGGATTTCGGACATCCACCGGTTTTGGATTCCGGTATATCACGCCGATCGGTCCCGTCGGGCTGGTGTATGGGTTCAAGCTGCATCCAGAAGCCAGTGAAGCGCCGGGACGATTGTATTTTTCGATAGGGTATTCTTTCTGAGCCGTGAAAGGATGATCGTCATGACATCATTCAAGAAAAACATTGATCTGATAGGCTTTCCCATGGACCTGGGGGCCAACCGCCGCGGGGTGGATATGGGGCCGTCGGCACTTCGCATCGCCGGCATCATCGAGGAACTGGAACTACTGGGATATCGGATTCAGGATTTGGGCAACATTCCCATCCATCCCAGAGAACACCAGATACTGACCCATCCTGGACTTCGATATCTGGAAGAAATCGTCCGCACGTCCGGAATGCTGGCGACCAGTGTCGAGAAATCATTGAAAAACGGGCATTTTCCGCTTTGTATGGGCGGTGATCACTCCATGGCTATCGGTTCGATTGCAGGCGTCGCTGCATTCTGCCGCAATGTTCAGAAGCCATTGGGTGTGATATGGATTGACGCGCATACCGATATGAATACCGAAGCGACATCACCATCCGGCAATATTCATGGCATGGCGCTGGCCGTATCGCTGGGACTCGGACATCCCCAGCTTACCCGGCTCATGGGGTTTACCCCAAAGATTGAACCGCATAGCTGCGCGCTGGCAGGCATCCGAAAGATTGACCCGCTGGAAAAGGAAACCGTGAAACGCCTCCATCTGCCGGTATATACCATGAGCGATATTGATCGCAACGGCGCCCATCAGACCATCCGAAGCATATTGGACGCACTGGCGCATGTCGGTCATATTCATGTCAGCCTCGATTTGGACAGTGTGGATCCGTCCGTTGCGGCTGGTGTCGGCACGCCGGTCGCGGGCGGTCTGACATACCGGGAAATCCACCTGATTATGGAAACCATCGCCGAATGCGGCTGCATGGGGTCTTTAGATGTTGCGGAACTCAATCCCATCCTGGATAACCGGAACAGAACCGCCCGGCTGGCCGCCGAACTGGTCGCTTCCAGCATGGGGATGCGGATACTTTGAGAATTTCCCGCCTGAAACCTGTGAACTTTTTACAAAGCCGTCTGAAATTCGACTTTGTAAAAAGACCGCAGGCAAGGCGTGCAAATCCGCAAGGAGTGATACGTACTTATGGTGCGCCGCAACGACGAAGGATGCAGCGCAACGCAGCATCCGGACTTTTTACGAAGCCGTCAATTGTGCTTGACCCGAAAATACATTCGGGAATATATACTTCAAAAATACCATCGGGAGGCCAACGCGTTGAATGCTGATTCCCCATCCACAGAGAGAATTCGAAGCCGCGCCATCATCACGGGAATATTGCTGGCTATCATCATTTGTATCGCCACTCCCTATAACAACGCCTTTTTACAGGGAACCCCCCTGGGCGGCGGACATTTTCCCCTCGCGCCGTTTGTTATTCTGCTGATCCTGACCCTCATCACAGGAGGCCTCAGGCTCATATTTCGCAATCGGATACTGCTGACCGGAAAGGAGCTGCTGATTGCCTGGATACTCATGGTATTGCTCTCCGGAATTGCTTACACGGGCCTTGTCCGGACGTTTTTTATCAATCTGACGGCGCCGTTTCATTTCGCCAGTTCCGAAAACCGATGGGAAGAAAGTTTGTGGCCGCTTCTGCCCAGGGCGTGGTATCCACAAAACATGCAGGCAATCCGGCTGTTGTATGACGGACTCCCGGACGGCAGACAAATGTCGTGGGCAAGCGTGATGTCCCATATTCCCTGGAAAGCATGGGCAATGCCTTTGGCCGTCTGGAGCGCTTTTATTTTACTTTGTTACACCCTCATGATCTGCATCGTAAACCTCGTCAGCCGTCAATGGCTGCATCACGAACGGATGAACCTTCCCCTGCTTCAGCTCCCGCAGCTTCTTGAAGATGCACTGGACAGACATCAGTTGATAGCTTTTTTTACCAATCGCTACACACTGGTCGGTATTTTGATTCCCGTGGCGCTTCATCTTTTGAACGGACTGAATTTTTATTTCCCATCCGTACCACAAATTCCGACACTGATTCTGGCCGGCCCCTATTTTTCGCATCAGGGACTATTTTCAGGATTCACCAAGCTGAAAATATTCATTTATCCGGCATTTATCGGATTCGCCTTTCTGACCTCCCGTCAGATTTCCTTCTCTTTCTGGTTTTTTTATCTTTTAGGGGCGCTTTTAATCGGCATTCTGGCGCTATTGGGTTATACAATTCCGGATGCGGCATTAGGCGTCACGTTTGGGCCAACACTGGCCCGGCCCGAAGAAACCCAGATGATTGGCGCGTATATCGTTTTTTTCATATTTATTTTCTGGCTGGGACGACAGCACATTATAGAGGTCATGCGTCAGGCCGTCGGCCTCGCTCAGGATGCACACCCGGAAACAGAATGGATTTCATTGAGGGTTTCCTTCTGGATCCTTGTGGTTGGGTTTTTGGCGCTGGTCGTCTGGTGCCAGTATTTTGGGATGCCTTTCTGGGTTGCCGTCATTTTTCTGCTGAGCTGTTTTTTAACGATGATCGTCGCCACACGCGTGATATGTCAGGGCGGTATTGCCTATTTTACATTGACCGCCGCACCGACAGATGGGCTTACCGCGCTCCTTGGCCCCCGCTTTTTCAGCGGTTTCAGTATTCTGATAGCGGCTGTCATCCAGAAAGTGCTGTTTCTGGATCTTCGAGAATCTCTAATGCCATCACTGCTTCACGCCAGAAAGATCACCGGCGGCCTGCGTCGTCAACGCTTGATTTTTCTCTGGCTTGCCGTTGCCATTGTTGCCGGCGTAGCGGCATCCTTTGTTTCCATGTTGTTTCTGTGCTATAAGTTTGGCATTCGAGAACTCAATCTCGACTGGGCCACCCGAACCACGGTCAGTGTGTATGAAAACGCGCAAACCGTCATCCACACGCATCCGGACACCAGCAGTTGGGTTACAATTTTTTCGGTGGCGGGCGCCGTCGTCATGACAATTCTGGTCGTATGCTATCACCGCATCTACTGGTGGCCAATTCATCCCATCGGGTACCTGACGGCTTACAGTTCCGCCATGCGTATTCTCTGGTTCAGCTTCTTCCTGGGCTGGCTGTGCAACACTGTCTGTATGCGCTACGGTGGTACGTCTCTGTTCAAAAAATTACGGTATTTTTTTATCGGTCTCATCATCGGAGATTTTCTCATGGGCGGGCTGTGGGCAATTATCGGATTGTGGGGCAACGCCAGCTATCTGGTGTTGCCGGATTGATATTCCCCCATACGACACACACAGCGGCCATGTTGTCACTGACTTTTTATGATTCATGATTCTCGGAACCATGTATGTACGAAGACAAAGAACTTAAAGAATATCGGGAGCTTCTGAGCACACCGGATCAGTTTGAGGAAGGGTTTGACTGGAAAACCGTTGTCGGCGCCATCTTCATCGGCTTTCTGATGATGCCGGGAAGCATGTATCTCCAACTGGTCATTGGTACGGGTATCGGCCCTGCCGCCCGGTGGGTCACCATCATCCTGTTCGCGGAAATTGCCAAAAGAGCCTATACCGATCTCAAACAGCAGGAAATCTTTATCCTGTATTACATGGCCGGCGCCGCCATGGCGTCTCCGTTTCATGGCCTTTTGTGGAACCAATATCTGGTGCAGTCCGACGCCGCCAAAATGCTGGGGCTTACAGAATTCATTCCCCGCTGGGTAGCGCCCGCGCCAGGCTCCATGTCTTTGGTGGAACGCACTTTTTTTCACAGAGACTGGATGGTTCCCATTCTGCTGCTGATCGGCTCTCAAATCATTCAAAGAATTGACCATTTCGGTCTGGGCTACGTGCTGTATCGCATCACGTCCGATGTTGAAAAACTGCCCTTTCCCATGGCGCCAGTGGGGGCTTTAGGCACGATGGCACTGGCGGAATCCACAGAAGACCGAAAAAAAGGCTGGAAATGGCGGGTGTTTTCCATCGGCGCCGTGATAGGGCTTCTGTTTGGCGCCATCTACGTGCTGTTGCCAACGGTATCCGGGCTGCTCTTTACCGAGCCTGTCCAGCTTATCCCCATTCCGTGGGTCGAATTGACCCGGCAGACAGAAGCCATACTGCCGGCGGTCGCTACCGGTATTCAACTGGATCTGGGGCTGCTCTTTGTCGGCATGGTCCTGCCCTTTTGGGCGGTAATTGGCGGGCTGGTGGGGCTGATTATCACCATTATCGCCAACCCTGTTCTTTATCACCACGGCATTCTTCATCGCTGGCATCCGGGAATGGAAACCGTTGACACCATTTTCGCCAATAATTTCGATTTTTACATGAGCTTTGGCATCGGGCTGGGTCTGGCTATCGGGTGCGTGGGTATCTGGCATGTCATCACATCGTTTCGCAACGAGCAACAGGGCGCTCGCGGAAGTCTTAAAGATTTGTTTCACCCGCCGGAAGGCCGGGGAGATTTCAATATCTGGATCGCTATCGGCATTTATGTGTTTTCCACCGCTTCCTATGTGAGTCTGTGCGTCTGGCTTGTTCCCAGTTTTCCCTGGATATTTTTCCTGGGATACGGGTTCATCTACACGCCGATCATTTCTTATATCACAGCCCGTATGGAAGGTGTCGCCGGTCAGTTTGTAAACCTGCCGATGGTACGGGAAGCCAGTTTCATTGCAGGCGCCCGATTTTTTGGGTATCATGGTATTGAAATCTGGTATGCGCCAATTCCCATTCATAATTATGGAAAGGCTACGGTAGATTTTCGGGAAATCGAGCTGACAGGCACCAGCATTCGAGGTGTCATCAAATCCGAACTGGTGGTGTTTCCTGTGGTGATGATCGCCAGCCTGTTGTTTTCTCAATTTATCTGGAGACTGGCCCCCATTCCTTCCAGCAGCTATCCGTTCGCCCAAAAACTCTGGCATCTTCAGGCGCTGAACAGTCTGCTGATGCAGACATCCACACTGGAAGGGAATTCCCTGTTCTATCAAGCATTAAACGGCATATATGTGCTGTCTGGTTTAGGATTCGGCCTTATAACCTATACCATCCTGACAATATTCGGTCTGCCGACCCTGCTGGTATATGGCATTGTTCGGGGACTGGGCCAGAGTACGCCTCACGGCCTGATTCTGGAGGTCATCGGAGCGCTTTTGGGACGCTTTTATTTTCTGAAACGTTACGGGGCCATGTGGCGGCAATACGCGCCGGTGCTTCTCGCTGGTTTTTCATGCGGAATGGGGCTGACCGGCATGTTCGCAATGGGATTTGCATTGATACTGAAGTCACTGGGCAGGCTGCCGTATTGACGACTTTTTACAACATCATCAAAAATTACGAAGAGGCTATAATGAAACGTTTTCTGACCATTCTGACCCTGTGGGGACTTCTACTGTCGGGTCATACCTGCCCGGCGAATGCTGCGCCTCATCAACTTGGCGGTTTTACACTGGATACTGACATTTCCGGATATAAACAGCAGGTGGAGATGAAATCTTCCCTTCCCATCCGGTATGCCGACAACATTCGGGAGGTGGCCGCCAGGGAAACCAATGAATTCAAATCCGGGTTGATCGCTTATGGCACCTGCGCGGTCCCCAATAAAATCGTTCGCATCAAACTCAAATACGCCGATGACAGCAAAGCCTTTTTCGATATGCTGCTGGCCCGATATGAGGCAAAATTTGGAAAAGCCGCCGAATGGCGCGGCGATCCGTTTCATATCGTCATTACCTGGAAATGGTCGTTCATTGATAGCAAAGGCAACCACATCAGCTTGATTTTACAGCATAACAAGCTTGATACCGATGAGAAGATCGGTAATTCCGTCAAATTGACCCTGATTGACGCCATTGACAAGGACCGCCAGTGCTATGAGAAGACACATCCCGTCAGCACCGTCGGAAATCTGCAATCTTCGTCAGCCCAAAACTCTCAGCCGGATTGGGATAAACTGCTCCCCAGATAACCGATGACAACGGAAAGAAATTGTAAGTGGAACACTGTCGCGTGGAACGGCGTTTATTTTCAGAAGCCGATTGACTGGGAAATCGCCACAATCGGCCATACCTACCTGATGCTGGGAACCCGTTTCGAACCCCGGATGGAAATCAGTTGGAAAGATATTCCCACGCCTGTCTCACAAACCCGATACCGGAAAAAGTTGTTTGCCCGGCTACAGAAACAACATTTGACAACTGTCAAATCATGGGAACCGCCTCGAGAGCTGAGTGAAACGGTATCCGCATACGATGTCAACTGGTTTGTCAGCAACGCCTCCGAAAGCCGCGCATATGGATGTGTTCTGTTCTGCGCCTCATGCCTCCGGATGTCCATGATTCGGATGTTCCTGCAACCGGATGATCGGTATGATATGGCGCAGATGTCTTTCATTCTGGCGTCATTCAGAGATCACCCAATAGCGGAGCGGTGCTGGGCCGTATTTGATATCCTGTGCATGCTGCCGTTATCGCTGAACATCCATTCATATCGGTTCTCCACCGGATTTATCTGCTTGCATTTTAAAGGAAACCGCCATGACATTACCATCTCCCGCTGGAGTCCGGCACTGGCGTTGTTAACCGCCGGAAGTCTGTCGGAT
>JAJYBO010000107.1 GCA_021778975.1 Deltaproteobacteria bacterium | reverse complement strand
GCCCGTTATGCTTGGTAATCGCCGCTGTCAACGTCGTCTTACCATGATCTATATGTCCTATCGTCCCTACATTCACATGCGGCTTCGTCCGCTCAAACTTTTCCTTCGCCATACCACTGTCCTCCCTGCTGAATAATTATAAAAGAAACAGGCGACCGGGCTCAATCACCCGTCTTTTTTCTACACATACCACAGATGCCCAGACAATGCTTCTGCCTGCCCATATCGGTCACAAGATACCATCCGAAAACACACCCGCCGGAGATATCGCCCCCTTGAAAGGCCATTTCATATCCCATCTGGCGACTATTGATCTGTTATCCTAAATCATATGGAGCCCACGATCGGAGTCGAACCGATGAACCTCTTCCTTACCAAGGAAGCGCTCTACCAACTGAGCTACGTGGGCATATCTGAAGCCTGGCGCAAATAACCAGAAAAGCATTGCTCGACTCACAATATGGAGCGGGAGACGAGACTCGAACTCGCGACATCCAGCTTGGAAGGCTAGAGCTCTACCAACTGAGCTACTCCCGCCCTGCAAAAGAGCCTGCACAACACCTGAAGACGCCCCCAAACCGACAGGGCGACATTACACCATTAAAGAAATATATACCGCAGATGATGCAATGTAGTCTTATAACGTTTTCGTCTGCAGCGCAAACAAAAACTCCTACACGCTTCATTTTTTGGCTGGTGGTGGGGGGAGGATTTGAACCTCCGAAGGCTTCGCCGACAGATTTACAGTCTGTTCCCTTTGGCCACTCGGGAACCCCACCGCTTGAATTGTTTTTATCCAGGAAATACGCACCCTTGCTGGAGCCAGCGAAGGGACTCGAACCCCCGGCCCACTGATTACAAATCAGTAGCTCTACCAACTGAGCTACGCTGGCCTGTCATTTCCTCATTTAAAACTCGGCTTTTTTAACATTCGCCACAACCGAATGCAATAAAAAAATGGATTTTTTACATTTTTTTTTGTATCTCATATCCGGTGGCTTCGTAAACAGTCGTGGCGGTTTCTGCCCACCTGTCATGAAAAGGTATTTTCCGGGCAAAGAACTCTCGAAAATAAGGACATCCCATGAATCCATTGTCTTTTGGATTGACCCAAAACGTATGTATCGTCACTGGCGGCACCCGCGGTATCGGCCTCGAAATCGCCAGAACATTGCTGGAACAGGGCGCCAGCGTCGTTGTCTGCGCCCGCAAACAGGACGGACTGGATGCAGCCGGTTCCTCTTTGAACGGAGGCGACCGCCTGCTGACCGTTCAGGCGCACACAGCCCGGAGCGATGATGTGGACAGGTTATTCGACGCTGCGATGCAAAGATTCGGCAAAATTGACACCCTCATCAACAATGTCGGTATGAATCTGATCACCACCGTCGTTGACGCGGACCCTGCGCTCTGGCATAAAATCATAGACTCCAACCTGAACGCCGCCTTTTTGTGTTCACGAAAAGCCGGACAGATCATGCGCCGGCAGAACCGGGGAAAAATCGTTCACATGTCATCCATCGCCGCCCATAGAGCCGCACCTGCCATGGGCGTTTATGGCATCGCCAAAGCCGGTATCGAAATGATGACGCGGGTTCTCGCTCAGGAACTCGCGCCCTTCAATGTTCAGGTGAACGCCATCGCTCCATGTATGGTGAAAACAGGGTTCAGCAAGGCTTTCTGGGCAGACCCGGCGCTGCACGATCACATCGTGAAAACGATTCCCATGGGCAGACTGGCGGACCCCACCGACATCGTTTATCCAGCGCTGTTTCTGTGTTCAGAAGCGTCGAATTTTGTGACCGGCCAGACCCTGAACGTGGATGGCGGCGCCAGCGCCGTATGACAATTTTTTGACGACATATCGAGAGATATGCCATCAAGATGTCCGTAACAGGATAAGGAGGCATATTGGAAGTACTCAGCAAATCCCATAAGAGTAGATTGGCGATCCGGGCGTTTAAAGTTACGGCGGATGCACTGGTTCTGCGTGGACATTATAAACCTTCCGGCATTTCAGGACAAACGCTTGCCACTGCATTGAAAGATCTGAGTCCTGAAATTTACGGCACGATGGATGATCCGCGGATCATCGAAATCAAAGGGCTTGAATATGTTTTAGACAGACTCCCCAGAGGGATAGAAGACTGCACGCGCATCGTCCTTACGGCCTCGGAAGCGTTTGAACACACGTCGTTTGAAAAAATTTTGCCCAACAAACGCCGGAGAATTTCCTATAGAATCAGCGGCAATGAAATGTGTTTTGTCATCACCACGGGGCTTAGTGAAATTTACGATGTCCTCACGCATATCACATTCCTCAACATCGAAGCCGAAAAAATCTATCATCAGATGAAAGAACCGGGCGGCGATTATTCCAGCGGATGGAAAGACCTGGAAGAAATCGTCGCCAGCGAGGAATGCCTGGCGGATCAGCAGCTCGATCAGGCCATCTGGAACCTCAGCATCATCCTGGGCAGAACCTATCAGGAAACCAGAGACACCTACTATTATCTGGACGCCAACCGCAAATCGTCCGGATGCAATAACAGTCTTTTTCAGATCATTTATCGCCTGGGCAAACGGGTCGAGCGCGAAAAAGCTTCAAAAGACAACGAACTGCTCATCTATTTCACCCCATCTCTGCAAAGCATGATCGGCCACCACGCCTATGGCCCCTCCTGGGCGGCGGCCATCAGAGAAAAAATATGCGCGCTTGGCCTCCAGAACCGGCCGCTGCATATCATCAGCGCCAACATGCACAGCGTTCTCAATCTGCTTTACGGATACGCCGCCGTATTCTCCCAGGATCAGAATAAACTGGATGGCGATTTATATCTTTTCCTTCATAAGCTCCGGGATGATCGGGAAGCAGTGCGAAAACACGCAGAATCCAGCGGCTGCCATAGCGTTCCGGATACCTCCGGAACCCTCATCAATGCTCAGATTATGGATATGGCGCTTCTTGGCGAAGCGCCGTTTCACCCCGATCTTCACATCGAGCGAGAGAATTTGAAAACCCGTCCGCCGGTGCTTCTGGTCATGGATTATGCGTTTGGCACCCAGGCGTATGAAGCCATGGATGAACTGCTGTCTGAATTCCATCACGCTCCGGCGATTCACGTCGCTTCGATTTCCGTTATGGGAAAGGCGGGAATTCTACCCGGAAAAAAAGGCGATATCATGCTGCCGACCGCGCACGTCATGGAAGGCACCCCACACAATTATCTGGTGCATAACGATATGAAACCGGAGGATTTCGACGGCTCCATTGATGTGTATGTCGGCCCCATTGTCACCGTTCTGGGAACATCACTTCAAAACAAGGATGTTCTTGAAAAATTTCAAACCACGAGCTGGAAAGCCATTGGCCTGGAAATGGAAGGAGGGCATTATCAGCGAGCTATCAGCGCCGCCATTATTCGGGGTCACATCTCTCCGAATATCAAACTCCGCTATGCCTATTATGCGTCGGACAATCCGCTGATCAGTGGTCAGACGCTGGCCTCCGGCAGCATGGGAGACGAAGGCGTCAAACCCACGTACATGATCACCAAGATCATCATCGAAAAAATTCTGAACGGCGATGACGGATATTCCTGACACCCGATTATCCGAACAGCCTTTATTCGGGCGGAATACGTTTCCTGAAAGGCGATTTCAGATTTACAGCGCCGTCCGAACCGCTCATCATTTTTTTTATGACGTCCTAATTATTTTCTAACAAACCGGGCATAGAGTGTCTGGCAATGTCAATGACATCACCGTTAATAAATATGTAACGGGCCATCACCATTAACCTGTTTTAAGAGAAAGGAACGACTGTCATGTTCAAATTTTTACGTATCGTCTCAATCGTCGCCCTGCTTTTTACCGTTTCGACAGGCGCTGTTTTCGCGGCTGACAATTCAATCACCGCCATGGGATCTACCGCTCTGCAACCTTTAGTGGAACAGGCGGCCAACAAATTCATGGATAAGAAACCCGACGCCCGAGTTCTGGTGCAGGGAGGCGGCAGCGGCACCGGCCTGACACAGGTCGCTCAAGGCGGCGCCAATATCGGGAATTCCGATATCTTCGCTGAAGAAAAATCTGATATCAACGCCAAGCAACTGGTGGATCACAAGGTATGCGTCGTCGGTTTCGCGGCGGTCGTCAGCCCCAAAGTAACCATCAAAAATGTCTCTCAAAAACAGTTGATTGATATTTTTTCCGGCAAGATCACCAACTGGAAAGATGTCGGCGGTCCTGATATGAAAATCGTGATTATCAATCGCCCCAAATCTTCCGGCACCCGCGCGACTTTCAAGAAATATGCGCTGAACGGCGTTGAAGAGGCAGCGGGTGTTTCTCTGACCGAAGATTCTTCAGGAACCGTTCGGAAAACCATTGCCGAAACCCCAGGCGCTGTCGGTTATCTCGCCCTGTCTTATGTGGATGCTTCGGTACAGGCGCTGGAGTATAACGGTGTTGCGCCCACCATCGCCAACATCACCAATGGTAAATATCCCATCTGGTCCTATGAACACATGTACACCAAGGGCGAACCCACCGGTCTCACCAAAGAATTCCTGGATTACATGATGGGACCCGACGTCCAGGGCAAACTGGTTTCCGCTCTGGGATATATCCCTGTCTCAGAAATGAAGGTATCCCGCTAACGCAATGTCTTTTTCCGGCCAATGCCGGGAAAAACACCAGTGAGCAAAAAGTTCAATATCGCAGCGCATACGTCCTTTTACCGTCCATTGTACAGGTAAAAAAGGTGTAGCCCCGACATTGAACTTTTTGCGTTGTTGTTCGATGCTCTAAAAACACAGGTCACAAAATGATATCCGAGACAGAAAATCTTCCCAAACCGTTTTGTATAACATCCGGCAATAGCGACATGGATCCCAGACCACCCAAACCCAGTTATTTTTTTCGTGAAACATTGGGACGACACTACACCACGCTTTGCGGCGGTATCATTATCCTGCTTACCGTGGTAATGGTCGCTTTTGTTGCTGTCAAAGGGCTGGCGGCTTTTGTCGGCGCGCACCCGATCTCGCCGCTGCAATTTTTGTTTTCCAGCCAGTGGCATCCGGATGCATCCGCCAGCGAGGGCGGCCCTAAATTCGGCGCTCTGGCGTTTATTGTCGGCTCCCTCAGTGTTTCTGGACTGGCGGTGTTGTTCAGCGCCCCGCTGGCCATCGCCGCATCGGTGCTGATCGCCATCATCGCTCCGAAATCCGGCGAAAACTTCATTCGCCCCGTACTCGAGCTGTTTACCGGCATCCCATCGGTTGTGTACGGATGGGTGGGATTGAGCCTGCTGGTGCCGTTTATCCGAAACCATTTCCCCGGGCTGGGTTTCAGCCTCCTGGCGGGCAGCTTAGTTCTGGGGCTGATGATCCTGCCGACCATTACAACACTGACCACCGACGCCCTTCAGGCGCTTCCCATCTCATTCACGGAAGGGTCTTACGCACTGGGCGCCACCCGGTGGCAGACAATTTACCGGATACTGTTTCCTGCAGCCGGTTCCCGAATTCTTATCGGAATCACACTGGGAATCACCCGGGCTTTTGGAGAAGCACTGGCAGTGCAGATGGTTATCGGCAACAGCGTTCAAATTCCCGGGTCGGTGTTCAGCGCGATGAGTACGTTGACCAGCATCATCACCATGGACATGGGAAACACAATTTCGGGATCCGCCTGGAATAACGCCATGTGGAGCATGGCGTTATTGCTTCTTCTCATAACATTTGGTTTTATTGTGATTATCAAAGTACTGGGCGCTCAACGTACCGTAAAAAGGGGAAGCAATGCCTGAAATCAAAGAACCCATCGAAAAATCCGAGGCTGCCGGCCATACGGGTGCGCCGCAACACACCCCGTCTGCTTTTCATAAAACCAGAAGCCATCGGACGGCTTTCGCGGCGGACAAACTGGCGACTTTTTTTTTCTGCGCGGCAGGTATCTTTCTGGTCAGTCTGCTGTTTTTATTTGCAGGGTACATCATTTACTCTGGACGAGAATCCCTGACATTTCATTTTTTGACATCCCCTCCCCGTTTTATGCAGAGGGGCGGGGGCGTCGGCCCGCAACTTTTCAATTCAATTTATCTGCTGTTCATTTCTTCGGTGTTCAGCATACCAATTGGTGTCGGTGCAGGCATCTACATGGCGGAATACGCCAAACCCAATACCATCACCAAATCCATCCGTCTGAGTCTGGAGACATTGTCCGCCCTGCCCTCGATTGTGGTGGGACTTTTCGGTCTTTTGATCTTCATCAACGTGTTGGGCTGGGGCTTTTCGATCATGGCGGGCGCAATGGCGCTGATGATTTTAAACCTGCCGGTCATCACCCGCGTGGCGGAAGAATCCATTCGTAATGTGCCGTCATCTCTCAAAGAAGGCAGCCTGGCTCTGGGCGCCACGCACTGGCAAACTATCTGGAAGCTGATTCTGCCATCGGCGCTCCCTGGCATTTTAAGCGGTGTCATTCTGGTGACCGGAAGAATTTTTGGTGAAGCCGCGGCATTACTGTTTACAGCGGGCATGAGCAGCCCGCATCTGAACTTCGGAGACTGGAATCCGCTGCACTATACGTCGCCGCTCAATCCGTTCCGCCCCGCTGAAACGCTGGCGGTCTATACCTGGAAAGTGAACTCGGAAGGTCTGGCGCCAGACGCCCGTCAGATCGCCGACGGCGCGGCAGCGGTTCTCATCATAACGGTCTTTTTGTTCAACATCCTGGCGCGCTATATCGGCAGGGTGCTACAAAATCGGGTGCGATCGCACTGAATCGGGGTGATTCCAACATCTTGTTAGGCGTAGGGTCGAGAACTGGCGCGTATGTGAGGAACACAAAGAACTTATCAATAGATTGATTTCAAAGCTGATATCGAATAAGTTTGACGGCTTCGTAAAAAGTCCGGATGCTGCGTTGCGCTGCATCTTTCATCGTTGAGGCGTACCATAAGTACGCCTCACTCCTCAAGATTTGCGCGCCTTGCCTGCGGCCTTTTTACAAAGCCGTCTGAAATTCGACGCTCTGTGTCAGGTTTTGCAAGTTCCTTACAGCGCTGGGGCAATAAAATCGTTGTAAATGATGTATCCAACAGAGGAAATCCGAAACACCCGCCTCCAACTCACGTTATCGTGAGTTCATGGATTTTTTCGACCGACAATCCGGTAATGTGAGATATCTGCTCGACGGATATGCCGCTTTTCAACATATTACGGACCAATTCTGTGGTAGTAGTTTCCCGCCCTTTCTCTACTCCTTCTTTCAGACCTTTATCATGTCCTTTTTCCATTCCTTCTTTCAAGCCTTTATCCCGCCCATTCTGAAAACCCCGCCCATAGTGGGATTTCACCATGCTGGCGCGCTGGTGCAGTTCCATTGCCCAGTATTCGTATTCACGGCGCTGCTGATCGTCCAGTTTCAAAATGGAGAGTCGTTCGCTGGCTTCGGACAGCCCTTTTGCTCTGAATTCCGGCTCGATGGATTCGTTTTTCAGAAAATAGATCCACTCATCCAGGCCGTCTTTGGCGATGTCATTGAAATTGTTGATTTTGAGCAGATAATATTCCGGGTATATCCCGGCAGGCGTCTGTACACCGTAAGCCCGTTTCTGTTCGTCATCGAGACAGAGTTCATCGCGCAGGTGCAGGCCGGTAAATTGGGTGGTTCCGTGATAGACGTAATCACCGCCGGACCCCAGATTAAAATACACCACGCTGACGGAAATCACTTTCCGAATCTGGTCGTATGAAACCCCTTCCGGAAGATTATCCACCACGCATCGTGAAACGCCATACAGAATCCGGTGCAGATAGTCGTCCTGACGATCCGCCTGCACCTCGATGATGACCAGCATGCCGTCCCGGTTCTTCACCAGCAGATCCACACGCGTCAGGTGCTGCTCGCGAAAGTCCTTGTTGCTTTCGCTCTCCAGAACTTCTTGAATTTGAATGTCGTCCTTGAGCAGTTCCGACAGAAAGCCTTCCAGAACTCCAAAATTGACCTTGCTGCGCAGCAGCCGCTTCACCGCCCAATCGAAACTGACCAGTTTTCTGGACATATCACCCCCTTTATCAAATCCGATGGATCATCACTGGAATTCTTTCGGCCTGAAACCTTCCCGGTTCAGCAGCGCAGCGCCGCCATCATTGCTCTGCGTCAGGACAAACAACCCCAAATCTTCGGCATACCTGCCCACTTCATCCTTCATCACCAGTGCGCCGACACCCGCCAGTATCGGACGATCCCGATACTTCGGCAGCAGCAGTTTGAAACGGGGCAGTTTTTTTTACGAAATTATCCACAAAGTCGGCATCCACGCCCATCGTCTTCCTCAACCGGTGCTGTTAGGCATTGCTTGGGTGACAGCCAATAATAAAACATCCACAATTATACTTTACACTGAGTCAGCATTTTCAGTTTTATGCTATGCACCTGAGTTTTCCAAAAAAGTTCTTGATATTTATAACTTATTTGAATCGTTTTAAATTAAATTATGCATTAAGAAACGTTTGGGAATTACCCAAACGCCAAAAATCGGCCGGCTGTCACCAGATATTGTCACACATCCGTCAAAACGAGTCCGGACGGCAGCTCATCACCAAACGCCGCTGTAATTTCCTGACACTTCAGCGGCGTCACTTCCCAAAGCACCCGCCGCTGCTGCTCCGGAACGCCGTTTTGGGACAGCCAGTCCACGACACGCGTTGTCACGGATTCATCCACATCGCGCGCCCGGTCTCCGGTTTTTCGGGCCATTGACAACAATGCTGCCCCAACGCCTGAAGTATCCGCCGGAACTTTCATCAGCAGCGCCGATATCCACTCGGCGATCTCTCCCGGCGGTATCACGCGATCCACGGGGCCATAGAGCGGATCCCGAGCGGCGATTCGGGACATCGCCCACCAGAGTTGCGGTGACTTTTTTCCGGACGTCAACTCCGACAGCAACCGGCGTCCCAGCCGTATTTTATCCTTAACGGCCAACCGCTCCATGCTGGCCGCAGCCATCCAGATTTCCAGATATTCATGCGGAGCCATGCGCTGTTTTCCGCCTCTGGAGGATAAAATCAGCGGCGATACATCCTGAAAAAACTGACGCTGCCGCCCTGCCCCCAGTCCTCCGGAAACCCGCCGCCACAGGATCCACCAGTCCAGCCGGCCCTGTGCATTGCCGGAATAGGTCAGCCCCTGCGGATAGATTTTCCAGA
>JAJYBO010000106.1 GCA_021778975.1 Deltaproteobacteria bacterium | reverse complement strand
TTCACCAGCGCGTAACCGGCTTCGTACAGGCGGTAAAATGGAGGCTCTATCAGCAGAATGCGTCTTTGATGTTGTTTAATGTGCGATATGATCATTTTTGAATTTGCCCCTTTCCGGCAGTATCCGGTAATGTACCTATAAAACGCGTCGATAACTCCTTGCGGATTTGCACGCCTTGCCCGCGAGCTTTTTACAAAGCCGTCTAAAATTTGACTTGCTACAAGAGCATCAATATTAACAAAAATTGTAACGATTCGCATTTATGATCCAAACCAACCTGTCCGAAAATGAATTTCATGCAGATGCCGTGCTGTATAAAAAGGGCATCGAAAGCGCCCTGCTTGAGCAGGACGATAAAGATGCGGACGAAAATCAAAGGCAGCGTCGAATTTGCCTTGCCGCATTTCCACAACCGCCCGATCTTGCGGAGTTCGACCAGCTTTCTCTCCGGATATGCAACCGTTCGGCAATCCGCGTTCTGGTGGAAATGATATTGATCGGCGTGTCCGAAATCACGGAGAAAGAATGTTGCCGTCTCTTTTCCGGAGGACGCGAAGCCCTGCCTCCCGGGCAGAGCCGAATCATTCGATTTCCCGATGAAGGTTTCGGATTTTATGGGCGAACCCGGTCCTGGCGGACCATTTCCCGGATCGAGCTCGTCTGTAAGAAAGAAAAATATAACGAAAGTAAGACCCCGATAGATGTCGTTGCATCCCAGATTCATGGGGAGCGGCGGCGTATTCCGCCGGGGCCGAGATTGACGGAAGCAGGCCTTGACACGCGTATCGATCCGTATGGTCTCCGCCACCTGTTTTCCGGAACCCCGTACGCGCCGCTCGATTTTTTTACGCCGCCTTATGATGAACCGGAGGGCGGTGCTGGCGGAATACTTGCCGGCGATATCATGGGGCAAAAGCTCCCGTTTCCCATTCCGTGGCGTTTCAGTCCGGATGGCGCCCATGAATGGACGCATTTTTTACACCGCCACCATTTTTTGAAACCGGTTTTGCATGCCTTTCTGAGGACCGGTGATCCTGTCTATTCCGAATTCATTGAAAACATTCTGCGTGACTGGATTCGACAGAATCCTGTTCCTGTCGGTTCAAACGGGGGCGCTGGCCCCTCCTGGGAAACGCTGTCCGTCGCCTGGCGTATTCGTGAATGGCTGGATATCAGTTCATCGTTGTGGAATGCCTGGGGTCAAAATACCCGAAAACTGATATTGCGTTCTTTGTGGGAACATTGCCGTCATCTTATGGATCACAAAGGGCATCCGAATAACTGGATCCTTCTGGAATCCGCCGCATTGGCGCTGGCGGGCATGAAACTGCCTGTTTTCATGGAGGCCGACCGGTGGCGGGACGAAGGGCTGTCCATCCTGGTTCATGAAGCCTGGCGGCAGTTTATGGCGGACGGTGTCCATTTCGAGTGCTCACCCCTGTATCACGCCCTTTGCCTTCATGCGCTTCTCGATGTGAAAAGGTCGGCCGAAGCACGGAACATCCGTCTGCCCGGTGAATTCGACACCGTCATTGAAAAGGCCGCCGACTACCTGGGGGCGATCCGCCGTCCCGACTTTACCTGGCCGTCACTGAACGATTCAGGCAGTGCATCCGGAAACTATGCCGCTGTCATGAATCTGGCCGGACAACTTGAAAAACGGCCGGACTTTATCTGGCTGGGGACCCGCGGGAAAAAAGGAGCGCCCCCCGATAGTACGATGTCGGTTTTCGATGCCGCCGGTATCGCTGTGATGCGGTCGGGATGGCATGGCAACGCCCATGCACTTGTTTTCCGGGCGGGGCCGCCCGGCATGTCCCATGTCCACGAAGATGTATTGTCTCTGGATATCAGCGTTTCCGGAGTTCCCTGTTTCGTGGACCCCGGCATTACCGCTTACAGACCCGGGGCTTTTTCCGAATGGTACCGCAGCGCCGCCGCACACAACATGATCCTTGTTGACGGCGCAGGTCCTGTCCGGTCTGAGCTTTCGCACCGACAAAGAATAACGCCGGCGGACCCAAACCTGTTCTTCTGCAAAACAGGAGCAAAGCCCTGTGTCCGTGGGGTCTGCCGCTATGGTCGTGAAAACGGCTCCGGAACAACCATCATGGTCGGCCGGGAAGCGGCGCCACTTGCTGGTGGTGGGTGGCGCATTACGGACAGTGTCAATGGCGATGGACATCACGCGGTCACTGTGTGCTGGCAGTGTTATCCCGGACAGGTACGGTATGACGCCGCGACAGCCTCAACCCGCTATGAAAATGATGCCGGAAAGGGATGCACCCTGATGTTGGTGTCCGCCCCGCAGAAGCCCGTGGTTTGCTGGAATAGCGGCCTCTATGCCCCCTGTATCGGCTGGGTGTCCGTTCACGGACGGAATGTACCGGCGGATCACCTGCAATTTTCCTTTTCAGTAGGGCTGCCATTCTTTGTTGTATGGGAGATCCGTCCCATTCCGTGATCAGCCGTTTTGGTGTTGAAATGGTCATGCCGCAAAGCCGTCATGGTTGGGTGTAAAAATGATGAAACTGTTTCATGATGTTCTGAAAATTATCCGGAGCGATATGAAAATTTTCCCTGCCGGCGGCAAAGACCGGCTGATGGAAAATCGTCCGGTACGTGGTGGCGATTTCCAGCGCCGGAAAATATGCGATATGCTCATGGCGGGATGCGCATTCGTCGGCCATTGCCCGGAGCGTGGATTTTGCGTTGCACCCGGCGCTGATGATATCCGTATCGCTGCGAAACGACGTCCATAGATGCACCGGGGAGATCATGAGGATGACATGGCAGTCGGGATTGTGCCGGGTCATGATGGACAGAATGGCTTCCATATTGACGATGTTTTCGTGATACCGGCTGACGCGAAACCGGTAACAGGACATATCGCCGCCTTCAGCTACATAAGGCCCTGAGGGCAGGCTGATGACGGCGCCGTCGGCTATATCCTCCCAGATGTCCGTCATTTCCAGAACGAGAATAAAAACGCGCGCCGCCTCGATAGCCCGGCGCGAACACTGGCGATGCTCTGAAAAATCGGACGTGGCTGTTTCCATATCCGGATAGACGACAATCCGGCGGTACGGATCCTGAACAACGCCGGTTCGGGGCGCTATCCACCAGCGGCGGTCAGGATTCCAATCGCCAAAGCTGTATAAAAATATCTGACGCATGGAAAACGTTGTGTAAACGCGTTCCCAGGCTGCACTGGCATGTCTGGCCGCACTATGATCCCGTTCTTCCGTGATGACGTGATATCCATCAGCGATCAGTGATTCCTTGACGGCTCTTCCGAAACAGGATCCCATGATGGCAACGGGGGTATCCCGGGTGATCCGGACACGGGGGCATTCCGGTTTGGGAAACCATTCAGCGTCGCAGGCATTGTCATACGCACCGGGCCAGACCTGCCAGGGATGAAAAGAATAGTTTGGATAAACATCTGAATGCGCCATATACGCTGATGGCCTCGTAAAAGGTCGAATTTCGGACGGCTTTGTAAAAAATTCGCAGGCAAGGCGCGCAAATCCTGAGGGGTGAGGCGTACTTATTATGGTACGTCGCAACGACAAAGGATGCAGTGTCGGGGCCGCATCCGGACTTTTTACGAAGCCGTCTTAACTGAAAAAGCCGATATTCACATGGTATATCACAATCATGTTGAATTGCCTGCGGATATTCATTTATCCTGACCGCAACAATGGAGGCCATGGATGAAATTATGTATCGTTACACCGGAATTTCCTCCCGATAACTGGGGCGGGCTTGCGCGAACGGCGGCGCGCGTGGCGCGGTATGCGCACCGTTTAGACATGACTGTACATGTGGCGCATTTCAGGATTGTGGAGGAACCGGTCGTCCTTCTTGACGAAAACTGCTCGACTCTAAGTGAAGATGGTATAACCGTTCATCGCATCAGGGTCAACCAGAAAAGATTTTCGAAAGACTACCGGGGTGTTGGAGATTCCCCTCATGTCCGGAGCATCAAGATGATGTATCAATCGCTTGAAATTCTTAACGAAACGTACAGGTTTGATCTGTTTCACGCTTTCTTTCTGTATCCCGTAGGATACGTGTCGGGGCTGCTGGCGAAACGCGTCGGTCTCCCGGCAATTGTGACGCTGGTGGGAAATGACGTCAAACGGCATTTTTTCCAGCCGGAAGCTGTCGCCATGTGCAAAAGCGCTCTGGATAACGCCGACGTGGTGGTCGCTCTGAGCTACGAACTGCTGGCGCTGGCTGGCGCATTGACCCCGATTCATGAAAAATCGGTGATTATATATAATTCCGTCCGCATTCCCGAATGCCGGTGGCATCCGCATGCCCGGA
This sequence comes from Deltaproteobacteria bacterium, assembly GCA_021778975.1. Taxonomy (GTDB): domain Bacteria; phylum Desulfobacterota; class Desulfobacteria; order Desulfobacterales; family Desulfatirhabdiaceae; genus RAAP-1. The sequence continues at coordinate 4,897 of JAJYBO010000106.1, read as the reverse complement.
CAGGGCCTTTCAAAATCGGCAGCGCCGGGATATTCAAATATGCCAAAGGGCTGCCCTACCTGCTCAAGGCTGTCGCGAAAATAGGGGAGCGGCATGATGTTGAGCTGGAACTGGTCGGTGATATACGGGCCTATGAGCGGGACACGGTTGAGCGCATGATCGCATCTACAGGTGTTGATAGAATGCTGACAATACACAAGCCCATGCCTCACGAAGATATCCGGAATTGGCTGATGTCTCTCGACGCTTTTGTCCTCGCATCGGTGTCCGAAGGCTGCCCGAATATTCTCATGGAAGCGATGGCGTGCTGCGTTCCTTCGGTCGCCACGCATGTCGGAGCGGTTCCGGAACTGATCGAAAACGGGATATCCGGACTGATAACGCCTTATGGCGATGCCAGCGCTCTGGCAAACGCCATTGAAGCTTTGATGGGCATGCCGGACAAAGGCGCTTCTTTGGGAAATTGCGCCAGAGCCAGAATGGAGATATTTTCTCCGAACCGGGAAATAGAAGCATGGCGGCGGGTGTATCGGCAAGCCATGAACACGCCATCAAATAGGACCGGGTTCCAGACGGTGGGATCAGAAAAGGAGCATCCCGATTCGGTACCCTGAAACGCACTGGATACGTTCCAAAAATTGCCAGAAAGCCCTGCTGTCGTATCTGGATCAGCAGAGCAAGCCTTACAGCCGCGTGAAGAACAGCTTTGTCCGGGAATTGATCGGAAATATCCGGGGAAAACGTTTTCTCGATTACGGCTGTGGCGCCGGTCTGTTTCTCGTTTATGCCGCCCGAAATGGCGCCCGGGAGATTGTCGGTGTGGACGCCGAATCGTCCGTTCTTTCCACCGCTGTTTTCTTTCTGGCCAGAGAAAACGTCTCGGACAGATGCGGGCTGATATCGAGCGAATGCTTTCCCGCCTTTGATGACAAGACATGTTTCGATGTTATCCTGATGAAAGACGTGATCGAACATGTTGATGACGATGAAGCACTGCTGACAGCGGTTGCTGAAAAAACGGCGCCTGGCGGCGCACTGGTCATCAGCACCCAGAACGCCCTGTCTTTGAATTATCTGACGGAAGGCGTCTATCACCGATATCTGCGGGGAGAGAAGAACTGGTGCGGATGGGATGAAACGCATCTGCGGTTTTACACATTTGTGGGGCTGACCCGGAAATTACGCCGCACCGGGTGGCGCCCCGTAGCCTGGCGATCGAACTACATCATTCCTCATAAATCGCCGTTCAGGCCTCCACCCGGTGTCAAAATCCGCCGTTTTGAATTGTTATCGCGGCTCGATATGATTATCGGCGGACAATTTCCCTGGAACAGATGCGGCTGGAACCTTGTTGTCAAGGCTTTAAGAAACGGTTGCGCGACAAGTCAACATCCGGGTGGATAATCGGGAAGCTGTCACCCATACAGCGCTTTGACCTTGTTGCGGTCAATGGCGCCGGAAGACGTTCTGGGCAATTCTTCGACAAATGCCACATAACCGGGTTTTTTATAGCGGGCGATCCGGGATGCGACGAATTCCTTCAGCGCCTCCGCCGTGAGGCTGGCGCCCGGCTCGAGGACGCAGACTGCCTTCACGCCTTCACCGAATTTGGGGTCCGGAACGCCGATGACAGACACCGCCGATATGGCGGGATGCTCCAGGATGACGCTTTCGACCTCAGCGGGATAGACATTTTCACCGCCGGGTTTGATCAGTTCCTTTTCCGGTTTTCTGCCGGCGAACCACAGATAGCCGTCTTTGTCTAGTCTGCCCAGATCGCCGGTATGGTGCCAGCCGTTGCGAAAAATGTTCCAGGTGTAATCTTCCTGCCGCCAGAATCCCTGAAACACCAGAGGTCCCTGTACGACGATTTCACCGGTTTCACAGATCGGTGCAGGCGCATCCTGATCATTGACGATTCTCATTTTGACGAGAAGACCGGGTTTGCCGGCGGAACCCGGTTTTTCCAGCGCCGGGGAGAATGTCACCAGCCCCGTCGTTTCGGTCTGGCCGTACAGTATCCAGAAAACGCTTCGGGTTTTGGCTTCAAAAGCCCGGATGGTGTCGGGATTGTCAATGCCCAGAATCATGCGCAGACTGGAAATGTCGCGCGCCTGCCCGTCCAGTTCCGTCTGGAGGCTGGACAGGATGGGCGGAAACGAGCCGATCACCGAAATATGCTCTTTTTCGATCCACTCCAGCGCCTTGGCGGCATCAAAACGGCTCATGATGACATTCTTGCCGCCGGCGTGCATGACGGACATCGCCAGATTGAGGCCCGTGATATGAAACAGGGGCAGCATGTTGAGATGGGCGTCCTGCGCGGTGATGCCCATCGTCGCCATGGCCTGAAGATTGGCCAGGGTGATGTTGGCGTGGGTCAGCACCGCGCCGCGGGATTTACCTTCCACCGCCGCCGTGTAGATGATACAGAAAGGATCATCCGAAACCGTATCTGGTGCGATGTCGGAGACTTTTTCCTGCATGAGGCGGCTGAGGGGAATGCCCGTTTCGCTGCTGTCCTCAAAACTGAAAAGGCTGCCGGTGAACCCGGTAGTCTCGACAAGTTTTTTGACAAGCGGTTCGTGGGTACGGTCGAAACACAGCGCTTCGGGCGCTGCGTCAGTCAGGATATGCTGAATTTCTTCGGCGGACAACCTCCAGTTGATGGCGGTGATGATCGCGCCGCTCGCCGCCGCCGCGCCGAACAGCCGGAAAAACTGATGGCAATTATACGCGATAACACCGATTCTGTCCCCTTTTCCGATGCCCTGCCGTTTCAGCCCGTCCGCCAGGCTGTTGACCTGTTGCAGCAATTCGGAGAAGGTAATCCGTTGGTCGCCGCATACCAGAGCGGTATGATCACCGCGGGTGTCGGCGTTTCGCTTGAAAATGTCATAAACCGTGTAGGATCGCATAGATGAACTCCTGATTAAAGGTTGATGAGATGGGGTTTCTGAGTTGAGGCTTGACACGATGACGCTGAACCGATAATGGATAACCGGGCGGGACAGAAATGCCCGCAAACTTTAATGAATGCTGTCCGTCATTTCTAAATCTGTTGAGGGATACTATGACCATGAGTACACTGGATGAACATATTCTCAAAACCGCCAAAGAAATCGTGGTAAAATTCATCGAAACCGGGCGAATTTCTCCCGGTGGATTTTCCGAGTATTTCAAATCCATCTATACCACCATTGATGAAACTGTAAAAGAAGCAACCGCAAAAAAAGTGAAGGGAACGGGGGTGGACGATGACGGAACTCCCTGAAAACGATATGGCGATGACCGGGGATGCAGATTGGGAAAATCGGCGACTGTGCAGCGATGAAAGCTGTACGGGTACTATCGGGACCGACGGTCGCTGCCGGATATGCGGCCGGATGTGTGAGGATATTCCGATAAATGACGCTGGACAGTTGCCTTCAGAGGATCTGAAAGCGGAGAATTCGCAGGAAAATCTGGCAGAGCCACCGGCAGACAGCAATATTTCGGACTCGGATGCGGATTGGGAAAACCGGCGCTTGTGCAGTGATGACGCTTGCATCGGAAGTATCGGGCCGGATGGCCGCTGCAATGTCTGCGGCTTACCTGGATGAGGCGGACAGCGATAGTAGAGCGACTCAAGGGGGCGTTTCTCATGAAGATCCCTTATAGCATCCGCTGTTTTGGCGGTATGCGGTGGTGTCTATGGGGTTTGAACGTACATCAAACCCCCAACGACGCTACTGCTATCGTTCACAACTTTTGACGGAGCACCGATGACAGATTGTTCAGCAAATCCAGAACGCGTTCCGCCAGTGACGCCGTCAATATGCCGCCAGCTCCGCAACTGGGTGTGATCAGGGCGCGGCGCAGCAGCAGATTTCGGTCAAAGCCTTTTTGGACAAACTGGTTAATGCCGTCTTCGAACCGCTGCAATAGCGATGGTACGGTTTCCGATGCAGCGGCATCTTTATCCAGTGTTGGTACAATACCCCATCCCAAAGAACCGCCGCGTTCAAAAAATTTTCTCAGCTCCGCCGGATAAAGCGTAATGGCCTGGAGGTGGTCATAGGCATCAAAATCGAGGATATCCAGGTGCGTTTCCATAAGAAGCGACCAGTCTGTATTTTCCTCGCAGTGAACGCCGGAAAGTCCTCCCCTGTCATGAATTGCGGCGACGACCGCATTGATATCTCCGATAACGTCTTCCCGGCTGATGGTTAAAAAGGTCTGTTTGCCAAATCCCAGCAGTGATGGTTCGTCAATAAAAATCATTGTCGGCAGACCGAAGCGCTCCAATCGAGAAATTTGCCATGTTGCTTTCATGGCGACATGTTTGATGATGACATCGCGGAGCTGATCGTCATAATAGGCGCAACGTCCGTTCTGATCTGTCAGATTGGTTCCCAGCGTAAATGGGCCTGTGACCTGCCCTTTGAGCATGATCACCGCGCCGGATGCCGTCAGGTCTGGCAGGCGAGACAGCAATTCTGAAAAACCAGCCGCGTACTGCGGTGAAATTCCAAAACTTTCTAACGCATGGGGGTTATTGTTTTCGGTTGCATCGAGATAGCGTTCATAGAAGTCGGTCACCTGTTCCACGAAATCGGGCAGGGCGGTGGAAAAATAAATTTTTCCCGCTTCTTGAACCAGAGCGGGCAGGCCTTCGGTAAACTGCATCATCATGTTTTCGCGAAAATCTCGTTTGGGAAACTGAACCCACGAAGGGATTTCGGGGGTGCTTTCAAGCATCAGTTGGGTTGCACGGGCAACATCGGTATGGGGCAAGCTGCCGATTGTGGTGGCCAGACAGCAGGGTTCAAAAGTGTTTTTCCGAATAATTTCATTCATTATCATTCTTCCCTGTATTCATAAAATTTGTGATTGAGGCGCATGGGGGGGGGCTTTC
>JAJYBO010000105.1 GCA_021778975.1 Deltaproteobacteria bacterium | reverse complement strand
CCAATGGCCATGATATCGTTGCGGAGCACCTCTCTGCTGAAGAATTTTTGTTCATTCAGTTTGACCAGTTTCATCAATTCTGGTTCAGGCTTGATAAGATCGCCGGCAATTTTGATTTTTCCCACCTTGAATCTGGAGCCTTCATCAATTTTGACAGTGATATAAATCCAGTTTCCTTTATATTCCACAATGGGTTCGCCAACCTTTGCGTCAATAAACCCATTGTTGTGGTAAAAATTGGTCAGGAGTTCCTCGTCCTGTTTCAGATCCTGGGTTTTCATGTCTCCGGAGGAAGTCAGCCATGACCAAAATCCTTTTTCTGTGGTTTTCATGACCTTTTTCAACTGCTTGTCGGTATAAGCCTGATTGCCTTCAAAAGTGATTTTCTTGACCAGCGACTTTTTCCCTTCATCAACGTTGAACTGGAGGTCCGCCTGATTGTTATCGAGTTCTTTGATATTGTAAGTGACTTTGACGTTATGATAATTCTTTTCCTTGTATAAATCCTCAATTCGTTTAACATTACTTTGAACCTTGTAAATGTTTAAAATAGAGCCTGTTTTGATATCTAAACTTTTGAGGATTTTATCGTCTTCTATGACTAGATTGCTCTTGTTTTTTTCCCTTTTGTCTATCTCTTTTTTATTTTCGTTGTCTCCCTGATAGAGTTCCAATCCTTTTATGTAAATATGTCGAATGGTTGGTTTTTCTTTGACAACAAATATGATGGATTTCCCCCCTTTGACATCTTCGGATTCAACGCGCACATCGTCGAAATATCCCATACCATATATGGCCTTGAGATCGTCAGAAATATTCATGGCGACAAGCGTATCACCAACCTGGGTCTTGATGACGCGGCGGATGGCGTCCTGCTCAATGCGTTTGTTGCCGACAATGCGAACATCAACAATTTTTTCTAATTTGAACAGTTTCGCGCTGATCGCGTTGGATAACGACCGCACCGCGGTGGGGAGATTTTCAATGCCTTCACCGTCGGCATAAAATGTTTCGAGAGGTTTGATTCCGGTGACATCCGCCATGCTGGCATCGAGACTGAAATTTTGACCCAGCCATGTCAGGCTGCCCCGGATCACGACATCCGCTTTTTTTTCGGTTTCACTTGAACGTACGGTTTCAGTGGAACCGGCGGCGACTGATGATTTCTGGCGGGCGGATGCGACATCCGATTTGACGATAATGGCGCCGTCTCTTTCGAGATGCTGCTGAATCAGTTGAGGTATCTGGTCTTTGAGATATTCCAGATCCTTCTGCGCCGCATGGATTTCAAACGGCAACACCATAACCCGGACATGATTCGCCGCGAAGACCGAAGCCGAAAGGCTGCACAACATGCCGATAACAATGGGGCATAACCATCGTGTCATATAAGATACCTCAGTTTGCATCCGTCAAAGCTCCGTCCATGATGGTGATCCGTCTGGTCATGAACGAGGCCAGTGTCATATTGTGAGTAACAACCACCATGGTCATGTCGAGTTCCTGATTCAATTCCATCAGCATGGAATGAACCTGTTCACTGTTTTTTTGATCGAGATTTCCGGTAGGTTCATCTGCCAGGAGCAGCGGCGGTTTCATCACCAACGCTCTGGCCAGAGCCACCCGCTGTTGTTCGCCCCCGGAAAGTCGGGTTACCCGATAGTTGAGGCGGTGTTTCAGCCCCACCCGCACCAAAATGGCTTCCGCAAGTTCCCTGGCTTTGCCGGGGGGCAAACCGTTGATGAGCGCGGGCATCATGGTGTTTTCGACGGCACTGAATTCTGGTAGCAGATGATGAAACTGAAAAACGAACCCGATGGATGTATTTCTGAATCTGGCCAGTTGAAGGGGATCCAATCGGAAGATATTCCTGCCGCGAAACCACATGGTTCCGGAATCGGGACGATCCAGGGTGCCCAAAATCTGCAGGAGAGTGGATTTTCCGATACCGGATGCCCCGACAATGGCGACGGTTTCTCCGGCCGCAAGCTCCAATTCGACATCTCTGAGAATTTCGACACGGGATTCGTTGCTGATATGAGTTTTGCTGATGTTTTTGGCTAAAACAAGGCCGTTGTTATCCGGATCAGGACATCCATCCCGCCGTCTTCCATTATCCATGCGTTCGGGTTTCCGCTTTGTTTGTAATGTACATGTTGCATTGTAAACGCTGTTCGCCGTATGGCGCGTCATCCATAACGAATTGCTTCAACCGGATCCAGCCGGGATGCCTGGCGCGCCGGGTACAGGGTTGCCAGAAAACATATGACCAGCGAGGCTGTCGCGATCGAAACGACATCGAAGGTTTTCAGCAGAACCGGAAGTTTGCTAATATAGTAAACATCTCCTGGAAGTTCAATGAATTTGTAACGTTCGAGAAGCTTGCAGAGAATGAACCCCAGGCTGACACCAATAGCCGTTCCGATGACGCCGATGGTCATTCCCTTGAAAATAAAGATACGGCGAATGCTTTTATTCGTAGCGCCCATCGCTTTCAGAATGGCGATATCCTTTGTTTTTTCCATGACCATCATAATGAGGCTGCTGGCAATGTTGAAGGCGGCCACCAGAATGATGAGCGCCAGAATGATGAACATGACGGTTTTCTCTAATTTGAGCGCGGAAAAGAGATTGCGGTTCATCTGCATCCAGTCTCGACACCAGTAGGGAAATCCCAGCCCGCCCGCGATTTTTTGGGAGATTTTACCTGCCTGATAGACGTCATTCACCCGGACTTCGATGCCGCTGACCGAATTTTCCATGTGGAGCAGTTTTTGGGCTTCATCCAGGCGAATGTAGGCCAGAGAGCCGTCATACTCGTACATGCCGGATTCAAACTGCCCTACAACCCGGAAGCGCTTCATGGCGGGGATGAGTCCGACCGGTGAAATCGTGCCTCTTGGGGTCAGAACCTGAACCGTGTCTCCGATAACGACCCCCAGGTTTTTCATGAGTTCTTTGCCGAGTACGACACCCGGAAGCGCCGGCATATTCGCCGTGTTTTCGGGGCCGCCGTTCAGAGCGGTGGCGGCTTTCTGGCTGATGGACGTGATGACTTTGTCCGCGGATCCCGGGTCAATTCCTCTCAGCACAGCGCCGGTCATGCCGCCGGTGGAACGAATCATGATTTGTGACAATATAAAGGGCGTGGCGGCTTTAACGCCTGCGACATGGTCAATCCAGTCTGTTACTTTTTGATAATCCGAGAACTGGTTGGCGCCGCCGTGACGCATTACGACGATATGGGATTCGACGCTCAGGATGCGGTTCTTGAGATCGGATTCGAAGCCCGCCATGACGGCGATGACAATGATGAGCGCCATGACGCCGACGGTAACGCCTGCGATGGAAAGCATCGTAATGAGCGAAATAAAAGCCTGTTTCTGCTTGGCTCTCAGATAACGGGCGCCGATAAAATATTCAAAGGGCATGGCTGTAGTTCACATTTGGGATGGTTCCGGATATCGGAAGATTGAAAAAATATGGCGCCTCACATCTGTCGTCAGTTATTCCGGACTCTGTTCGGATGCCGTGAGGGACAGGGGCTTCATATGAGGAAAGAGAATGACCTCCCGAATCGAAACCGCATCGGTCAACAGCATGGCCAGTCTGTCAATGCCAATGCCTTCGCCGGCCGTTGGGGGCAGCCCGTATTCGAGTGCCTCCACATAGTCGCTGTCCATGCAGTGGGCTTCCTGGTCACCGGCGTCTCTGTCCGCCACCTGCTGTAGAAAGCGGCCTTTTTGATCTTCGGGATCATTCAGTTCTGAAAATCCGTTGGCGATTTCATAGCCCGCGATGAACAGTTCGAAGCGGTCCGTAATAGCAGGATTTGTGTCGTTTTTTCTGGAGAGCGGAGACACTTCGACCGGGTAACCGGTGATGAATGTCGGTTGAATGAGATGCGGCTCCACCAGTACATCGAAAAGTTTGGTGATGATTTTGCCCAGACGGTTCTTGTGAACGACCGGAACCCCTTTGGATTCGGCAAAGGCCAGCAATTGTTCCTTGTCATTCAGGATATCGGGGGGAACGCCGGCGATTTCGGACAGGGCGTCTGTAAGCGTTATGCGCCGCCACTTTCCTGACAAATCAATGATGTTGCCCTGATACGCTATCTGAGGGGATCCGGTTACGGCTTCGGCAACCTGAGAAAACATGGCTTCGGTTTTGTCCATGAGATCTTCATAGGTGGCATATGCCTGATAAAATTCCAGCATTGTGAATTCTGGATTATGCCGGGTAGATACCCCTTCGTTGCGGAAATTGCGGTTGATCTCGAATACCCGTTCAAAGCCGCCAACCACAAGGCGTTTTAAATACAGCTCCGGCGCGATTCTCAGGAACAGATCAATATTCAGGGCATTATGAAAGGTCACGAACGGGGTGGCTTCCGCGCCGCCCGCGAGGGTTTGCATCATTGGGGTTTCGACTTCGAGAAAATCTTCTTTCAGAAGAAAAGACCGTATCGCCTGAATCATCCGGCTGCGTTTGGTGAATATATCGCGGACATGGGCGTTCATGATGAGATCAATATAGCGCTGCCGGTACCGTTTTTCGGGATCTTTGAGACCATGAAATTTTTCGGGCAATGGCCGCGTCGCTTTGCAGAGCAGGCGCAGTGATGCCGCCAAAAGGGTCCATTCTCCGGTTTTGGTCTGAAACATGCCTCCTCGAAGCCCAATGATATCGCCGACATCCAGTTGTTTGAAGAACTCGTAAGAATCGTCTCCGACAATATCCTTTCTGATATAGGCCTGAAGTTGACCGCTTCTGTCTCGCAGGCGGATGAACGTTGATTTCCCGAATCGGTTGACAGCGGTCATTCTGCCGGCAACAGAAAATGCGGGAGATTCGGGCGTTATGGTTTCCGGCTGGCTCTCTATTACCGGAAGTATATCCCGGATGGCATGAGAGACTTTGAAATCGTTCGGAAAAAGTTGGATGCCGCGCGCTTTCAGTTCGGCCATTTTTTTCCGTCGTTTTTCGATGACATCACTTGATTTTTCGTTGTCCATTGGCGATAATCTCTTTATATTGAATTCTATGCCATTTCTGAAATACAGGTGTTAGCCGCGTGACCTCTATTTCTTTGGAGGGCGATAAATTCCCGCCCAGATGTTCAGGCTTCTTTACAGATAACCTTTATTGCTAATCTATTTTTCGTACAGTGTCAAGTTGAAGTTCCGGTTTTAAATCCCGGGAATAATCCCACAACATGTTCGTTTACATCGTTCCAAAGAAGGAGGAAACTATGAGAACAGGCCGAAAGTGTATATTAAATTTGTTGATCGTTCTGCTGTTGTCCACAACCGCTTCTGCAGTTGCAGGGGGCATTCCTTTTGCCGTACTGGGGACGAGCGGCGCCACCAAGATCGTTGTTATCGGTAAATTCTTTTCGGATTCCGGGCAGTTTACCCAGACAGAAGCCCAAAGCATGACGACGGTGATTGCCAGTTTCGTTCAAAGCTATCTGGGGGCGGTATCCATCAGTGCGACGGTGTTGACGCCCACCCAGCTTTCGGCTTACGGATCGCCCTATAATGATGCGGATGCGCTGTTGGCGCTGGTCAAAACCAGCTACAAAACCTGGGGATTCAACACCTATGCCGAAGTTGATGTCAAAAAAGTGGCCGAGTATGTTTCCGGTTATGGACAGAATGTGAGAATGGATGTGTTTATGAGCGGCTCTTATCTGGCGAGCCTGGAGGTTCCGTACAGCTATATTTCATCGTTGGGGCAGTAACAGGTCTGATGGTTCGCGGTGGTATGCAGAAACAATATCTGAGAGGGAATTGGGCGACATTGACAAGCTGTATCGCAGTATTTTGAAAAAGAAGGGATACAGCCGTTGCTGATGATGGCAACCGCCTATACTTTTTTTAAACTGATGTAGAAAGTCATGAGATTATTTTGCAAAATTAAGGGATCACACTCTCTATTATTTGGACTTTTATCCGTGGGCATAGTAAGCCCCGAATGGGGATATCAATTTTTTTATGAAAACATTTTTACTGGCCGCTGGCTTGGGCACCCGGCTGAAGCCTTATACGGATACCCTTCCCAAATGCCTGATTCCGATAGCGGGCAAGCCTCTTCTGGAAATATGGTTCGATCATCTGCGCCAATTCGGTGTGCGGGATGTGCTGATCAATACGCATCACCATGCCGAGCAGGTAACAACCTTCGTTCAACACTATGGTTTTTGCCATGATAACATGCGCATCGCCATCCATCATGAACCCGTGCTTTTAGGAAGCGCCGGAACGCTATGGTATTGCAGGGATTTTGTTGACAGCCAGGAAGATTTTATGATTATCTACGCGGACAACCTGACGAATATGAATTTACAGCGATTTCGGGATTTTCACAAAACATGCCGAAAGAGCGGAGCGGTGCTGACAATGGGACTCTTTCATGCGCCCCATCCCAGCGCCTGCGGCATTGCCGAGGTAGATTCAAACGGCAGGATACTCGATTTTGAAGAAAAACCGGAAGCCCCCCGCAGCGACCTGGCCAACGCGGGTATTTATATGACATCGTCCGAAATTTTTCGGTATTTTCCCAAGATGCCGTCATCGCCATCAGGAGAGGTGCTGGATTTCGGTCATCACATATTGCCCCGGCTCTCCGGCAAAATGTATGGATATCCGATATCCGGCTATCTGCGGGATATCGGTACGCTGGAATCTTACCGTCTGGCGCTTTCGGAGTGGCCGGTGATGGTTGCCGCGACATCGGAAATATCGGCTGACATGGCGGCTGTAGAAGGAATTTGAACAATCATGAAACTGAACGATTTTGCAGAAAACTATTTGTCCGAACTGAAATCCCTGATGGACAACTTCGATATGGACAATTTTGAAAAGATCGTCACCAAAATGCTGGACGCTTATGTTGCGGACCGGCGCATTTTCGTAATGGGAAACGGTGGCAGTGGTGCGACAGCCTCTCATTTCGTTTGCGATATCAATAAAGGTTGCTGCATAGATTTAGACATAAAATTCAAGATGATATGTCTAAACGACAATCTGCCCACGCTTCTGGCGCTGGCCAATGACGTATCGTACGATGCCGTGTTTGTAGAACAGCTCAAAAACTTCTTTGTTCCGGGCGATCTGGTTATCGGCATATCTGGAAGTGGAAATTCTCCCAACGTACTTCGGGCTGTCGAGTATGCCGCCAGCCATCAGGGCATTACCATCGGGTTGACAGGCTTTTCCGGCGGAAAACTGGCGCAGATGGTAGATGTCTCCTGGACAGCTCCGGTCATGGATATGCAGAAAGTCGAAGACATGCACATGATTGTGGTTCATATGATTATGCAGGCGGTTCACCGCCGGTTGCATCCGGAACAGCAGGGCGGGGCTATCTGCCATTGACCACAAAATACAGCGTGTTGGGCAGTTTTTTACATTGACCAAACTTTCGGGAAATAATAGCATGTCAACGATGTCGCATCAGACGGAAGCGATATCGGAACAACGATATTCAAGGAGGATAAATGAACAAGCTGGAATTAATATCCGCTCTCAAAAACAATGTAGATATTTCAAAGGCGGAAGCGGCTGCTGTCGTGGAATTGTTTTTTGGCAGCATGGCGGACGCTCTTGCCGATGGCAACCGCGTCGAAATTCGGGGACTGTGCAGTTTTTATGTCAAAGAATATAAAAGCTACATTGGCAGAAATCCTAAAACCGGCGAAAAAGTGGAGATCAAACCCAAAAAACTTCCTTTTTTTAAATCCGGAAAAGAACTCAAGGAACGGGTGAACTTTTAGGTTGACGTCAGCGTTCGAAACAATATCCGGGCAGAACCCGGCTATCGGAAAGTTACGCTGTGTTCTGAAAAATGGGCGGATTCCTCACGCACTCTTATTTACGGGCGCGGATGGCGTCGGCAAGCGGACAACAGCCATAGCAATGGCGATGGCGTGTAATTGCCGATCTTACGTCCAGAACGCACGAAACAAGACGAATCCGTCAGACGAACCTGCCGTGACATCTACCGACTATCCTTGCGGCGTATGTAGTTTCTGCGCCAAAATAGCGTCGGGAACGCATCCGGATGTCACCCAGGTCGAACCGGAAAACGGAACCATCAAGATATCGCAGATACGCGATCTTTGTGATGTTCTCATGCTGAGGCCGTTCGAGTGCCGGATGCGTGTCGCCATTGTCAACGAGGTTCATTTGATGAATGCGTCGTCGAGCAATGCGCTGCTGAAAACGCTCGAAGAGCCCCCAGAACATACGCTGCTGATTCTGACGGCCCATCAGACCAGCGATCTTTTACCAACAATCGTTTCCAGGTGTCAGCATATTCGGTTCAATCCAGTACCTCGGTCCGCTCTGACCGAAATTTTGATACGGCAGCGGGGTGTTGAAAACAAGGAAGCATCTGTCATCTCAGGGCTGGCCCATGGCAGCGTTTCAAAGGCGCTGGGTCTGAAATCGTCCTGGATGAACAAACGACGCTGGATAATGGCTGAAATGGGTAAATTAAAGGAAAGCTCTCTGCATGTTATACTGGCGCTGTCAGAAAAGCTCTCCAAAAATCGCGACGATCTTCCGGATATCCTCGAAATCATGCTGTCATGGTTCAGGGATATTCTGATATATCCCCACGATCCGGAAAAGGTGATCAATCAGGATATGCTGGACAGTATTCGGGACGTCTCCGAACGATACATTCCCGACCGTATTTATCGCAGTATCCAGGCCGTTCAGACGATGTTGAACCGCATTCAAACCAGTAAAACCAATGTTCAGTTGTCTATGGATTATCTGTTGCTGCGCCTGAAAGCGTTTCAGCAGTAATTTTCAAGAGCTTGCGGCGCCCCTGTCGCCAGTGATGCTCTCATAAAGATGCTCTCATAAAAAAGTCGGGATATACCAGACGACTTTGTAATAATGTTCGCAGGCAAGGCGCGCAAAATATGGCGAAAAAAGTGGGTATTCGATTTAAATCGGCCGGAAAAATATATGATTTCGATCCGGGCGCGTTCGTATTGCGGCAAAACGATTCCGTCATTGTCGAAACCAAACAGGGGCTGGGGCTGGGAGTGGTGGCGGTGGCGCCCGTCGTCTGTGACGAAGCAGGCGAGGGGCAGGTATTAAAAAAAGTATTTCGGATGGCCACCGAAGAAGATTTTGCTCAAATCGAACAAAATGCCCAGTTGGAACAGAAGGCTTTTTCATTCTGTCAGCTCTGTGTCAAAAAATTGAATTTGAACATGAATCTGTTCGCTGTGGAAGTTACGTTT
>JAJYBO010000104.1 GCA_021778975.1 Deltaproteobacteria bacterium | reverse complement strand
CCGGAAGTGAAGTTATCGGTGCTGCCGTCAACAACTGGACGCCCGGAAATCCTGCCCTGACGTATCGGATGAGCCGGGTGGACTTTGCAGCCCTGGGGCTGTGGGGAAACCAACTGATCTGGAAAGCTGAAATGATCAGCAATGACTCTACCTGTGTTCCACAGATCGTTGATGTAAAACTCACTGGTTCTGTGGCGTCGCATGGCTTGTTTTCACGGGCTTCGCCCAGTGTGCAGACCAACGTTCTTTATTCCGGAAGCTATGAAACAGCGGCCCCGAACTGGACGGATAAATCTCTGCATGGCCATTTACAGGCGGAAAGGCTTTATGATCCGGCCGATCCCTATGTACAGTCTATCCAGACGCTGTGGGATGCAGGCGCGAACCTGACGGCAAGGTCGCCGGATACTCGAAAAATTTATTTTCCGAACGTTTCGTCCACAGTTGTCACCAATGAAGCTATCGGAGCCGGTAATGGCACGATTGCGACATTTGCCGGAAACCTGGCGCATTACCCTGTTGCTGCACTGTCCATCAGTATCAATGGCGGCATCGAAACGTTTACCGATCAGCATACCAACACTCTGGTGGGCGACAAAGGCGGGACGGGCACGATCAACCGATACACGGGTGCATACAATCTGACGTTTGCATCAATACCGACATCCGGTTTTCCGATCAAGGCCAATTATACTTACTATACAACATCCAGCACCCTAAAACCCTTTACGGCAGGCAATGTTACCAATGCTATGTTGGGAATAGACAACACCAATATTCAGCCGACCGGTTATCTGTATGATTTCAACCAGGACGGCGCCATTACCAGTGCAGATGCCGACTGGTTGGTCAACTGGATTCGGGGGTACGCGGACGGAAGCAGCAAGACGACCAAAAAACAATGGTTACTGGGGGCTATAGATCATTCTGTACCTGCTGTAGAGACGCCTCCCGGAAGACCCTCCTGGTATTTCGGCACATCCGTCAACCAAACCGAACAGACATCGTTTGATGCGTTCGCCACCAATTCCACTGCGTACAATCGGCCGACGGTAATATATGTGGGCGCCAGAGATGGCATGTTACATGCGTTCAATGCCGGGATGTTCCAATGGGGGTATTGGAGCGGCAGTGGCAATAACAGCACGTTTACATGGGGAGACAATCCACAGACATTGAAATACCCCAACCCCAGCGATTCCAGATATGGGCAGAACCTGGTTGAATACAAAGGATACTTTCAGTGGGCCACAACAACGCCATGTGACAATTATAAATGCGGTGCTTCCAACTCGGCGCAATATGGAAATGGATCGGAATTGTGGGCGTTCATTCCGGGCAACCTGATGTCTCGGCTTAAAAACAACTACATATCCGGTAATGATCAGGCGTTTGTGGATGCCTCACCAACCATCAGCGATGTTTATGTCAACGGTGCGTGGAAAAGCGTCCTGCTCTGCGCCGAAGGAAATGGCGGCGATTCGGTGTTCTGCCTGGATGTCACTGATCCGACAAACCCTGCCTTCATGTGGGAGTTTTCGGATCCGGATTTGATTCGGAGTCGTTCGTCGCCCGCCGTTGGCGCTATCGGGCGTACTGTCTGGAACGGTACGGCCAGATGGGTGGCGTTTTTTGTATCCGGAAAATCGTATAACACCCAGATATATCCGTCTATCTACATGATTGATATTGCAACCGGCAGTGTGCTGGACAGAATCTATCTGGATGCCGTGTCCGGCGGTATGGGTGGGGTTCCCAGCGGCCAACCTGCCGTTGTGGATTCGGATGGCAACGGTTATATTGACAGAATGTATATTGGTACGGACAAAGGATACCTCTACAAGGTGACGCTGCCAGATGATCCCAATTCCAGTGCCACCAACCTTTCCATCAGTAATTGTGTCATCAATACCGATACTACCGATTCCCATGGCAATACGCTTCCATCAGGTGAGGCCAATCAACCCATTTACGCATCGCCGGCGGTGGTGGTCAACAATACGTTCAATGCTTCGGGGTCTATTCAATACCATATCGAGATTATGTATGGCACCGGGGACAACCCGTATTTTGATGAAAATCCCAATTCAGCGAATACGACATACCATTTCTTCGCGTATGTGGATACATCTGACAAAGGCGATTGCAGCAGCGGCGGGGTCAATCTGGATTGGTTCTATACGCTGCCGCCCGGTGAACAGGTGTTTGCATCGGCGTTTGCTGCTGCGGGCGTCGTCTATTTCGGCACTGCCACATCGGCGACCGAGGATCCATGCAGTTCGACCAGTGTCAATGCCAACGGTGGCGGTTTGTACGCGTTTAGTGTCACCCAGTCAGCGACTGCGACGCCGACATTCTCCACTCACCAGTATGGCAATATTCTTTCTGCGCCGGTGGTGGATGACTCGCACCTGTATGTCAAGACCCTTTACGGATTGTTAGCGACGCCAGGTGTTTATAACAACAGCACTCAAATGGCCGGTCTCCCCGTAACATCGGTGACCACCTGGCGAGAAATCTTCGACAAGGACACGCCACTGAACAATGCGCAGTAGCTCGAAAGTTCGGGCAGAACGTGAAGGCGTGCAAGCGGATTCCGCACGCACGCCTTCTTGAATTATCGAAAGGCGACAAATGATTTCCTCATCCGCCGCCAGGATCATCTATAAACACGAGGCAACACCAATGAAATATTACCTGACCATTTTATTGCTGCCCGCATTTCTGTGGGGACAGGCGCATTTCGCAGAAGCCGCCATGTACCGTTACAAAGACGCCAATGGCGCGATTCGCTATACCGACAACTACACCGATATCCCCATGTCGCAGCGCAAAGGGATACCGTTTCAGGAAGAAGACACCTCATCTCAGACGCCGCCACCTGCAGCACAAACGCCGCCACCTCAGACATCCCGGCCCGCGCCCGCTGCCGCATCTCCCCTGATAGAAACCGACCAGACGCCGCTTCAGACAAACGCAGCGAACGAAATGAGCGATAACGCCCGAATTGACCAGCTCCTGAAACAGAAAACCGCGCTGGATGCCGAAATTTCTCAGTTGACCAAAGAATCGCTGGCGATTACCGCAGAGAAAAAAAATTTGACCAATAACGATCAGGTCAAAACCTATAACGAAAAAGTTGAAAAATTGAACGCCCGGGTCGCGGATTATGAAAAACGGCGGGCGCTGTTTCAGAAAGAATCCGAGGCATTCGACGCCAAACTGAAACAAAAGATGCGTCCCACTCCACCCACACCGGCATCCCCGCCGCCCCCATCGCCATGATATCCTCTGGATGAAGGAATTGCAGTTTATGACCGTTCACGGTATAACCCTTCAGTCCCGTCTGACATCTCCGGAAAACATCCTGCACATTTTGGCGTCCAAAGGCATGATTTCCGAAAGATATCAGAACGAAATATCTCGACATTACGATCAGCTCCTTCAGAAAATCGAAAAAAAGCAGGGGATGTCCGGAAATGGAAACACCCCCAAATCCGGGCCGCCCCTGACGGTCATTGATGTGCTGGCCTTTCTCAATCTCTCCCGCGCCGATATGCCAGGCCGCGTTTTAGACGAAGATACCATTTGCCAGATTGTCGCGGAAGCCTGGAACATCCCGTATCGTAAAATAGATCCCCTGAAGCTCGATCTGAATCAGGTGACATCCAGCATTCCCATGTCGTTCGCCATTCGGCATCTCATGCTGCCGCTGGCCGTTCAGAATCGGGTGCTGACAGTGGCGATGGCCAATCCTTTCGATGATGAGGCGATCAACGATATCGCACGCGCCACGCAGATGAAAGTGAATGTCGTGTTTGCATCCCGGTCGGATATCGTCAAGTTCATCAATGAATTTTACGGATTCAGACACCATATTTCGGAGGCCGAAACGCGGTTCGGCGGCGGCATGGGCGTGGATCTGGGAAATCTGGAACAATACGTCCGCCTGAAATCTTCCGACGAACTGCCTTCTAATGACCAGCATATCGTCAATGCGGTCAATCACTTGTTCAGTTATGCGATGGATCAGCGGGCCAGCGATATCCATATCGAACCCAAGCGGGAAGTCAGTCTGGTGCGGATGCGTATTGACGGCGTGCTGCACACCATCTACAAACTGCCCCGCAATGTGCATCCGGCCATTGTGAGCCGCATCAAAACCCTTTCCCGCATGGATATGTCCGAAAAGCGCCGGCCCCAGGATGGCCGGGTCAAAACCGACAGGGCAGGCGTCGAAGTCGAGATCCGTATTTCAACCATCCCGGTCGCCTTCGGCGAAAAAGTCGTCATGCGTATCATGGATCCGGATGTACTGTTTCAGGATCTGGAGAAGCTGGGATTTACCCCGCGCGACCTGATTCGCTTCAACCATTTCGTCAAGATGCCGCATGGCATTGTGCTGGTGTGCGGCCCCACCGGCAGCGGTAAATCCACAACGCTTTATTCCACCCTGCGGGAGTTGTCGTCACCGGACATCAACATCACCACCATCGAAGATCCCATCGAGATGGTGCATGAGGATTTTAACCAGATTGCGGTGCAACCGGCGGTCGGCATCACGTTTTCTTCGATTCTGCGGCATATCCTGAGACAAGATCCGGATATCATCATGATCGGAGAAATGCGGGATCTGGATACCGCGCAAAACGCCATTCAGGCGGCGCTGACCGGGCATCTGGTGCTTTCTACCATCCATACCAACGATGCGCCATCCACCGTCATCCGCCTTCTCGATCTGGGGGTAGCGGCGTTTCTGATTCAGGCCACGCTGGTGGGCATCGTGTCTCAGCGGCTGGTGCGCAAGATTTGCCCGTATTGCCGGGAATCGTTTCAAATGGATGCGGCGGAACTCTTGCAATTGGGAATTGTCACCGGCAAAGAGGGCGATATTCCGCTTTTCAGAGGCAAGGGCTGTGACCGTTGCAGAGGCACCGGCTATCACGGCAGGGTGGCGGTTTATGAGGTGCTGGCCTATTCAGACGCCATGAAACGCCTTACGCACGATCCGGTGGATCTGAACGCGCTCCGCCAGGAAGCCATCGTCCAGGGCATGGTGACCCTGCGGGAAAATGCCGTCGAAAAGCTGCTTCAGGGCCTCACCACATATCAGGAAGTGCTGCGCGTCACCTGGGAGCAGGCGTGACGTAGGGGCGATCCTTGCGATCGCCCTCTGGCCGCATCCTTCGTCGTTGTGGCGTACCATAACGATACGCATTCTTATGGGGTTGTCCGCTCGAATTCCGTCCGATAATCCGGCAACATGTCTGTGACCGAACTCTTGAGAGATGTCAGTGAACTCAGAATGCGTTCCGGCGTAAACACCAGGCGCTCCAGATATCCGAGCGTGGTCTCTCCGATATTTTGCAGCGGGACGTGATGGATGTCCGGATTGCCGAGAGAACCGGTGACATCCACGTAATATACCAGCAGCGCATGGTCCTTACCGGTCAGGATATGGCCGACGAGCGGTATTTTATTGACGATGGTATCCACAGTGCCAAGCGGCTGCAACCCGATTTTCATCTGAACCTGATCCCCGCGGTTCAGGTCAATCACCCCCGCGCCCGCGGCATTGATGGCCGGGCTTTGTAAAATCAGGTTCTTGATGACAATCTTCCCTTTTTCGATTTCAAGATCGCCCGAAAGCCGGTCAAAATAAATGCGTTTTTCTAACAGACCTGGATCGTTGGGTTTGTAAAGGCGCTGCAGGCTGATGACATCGAGTATCTTTAATATAACGCTGGATTGCGTGATCCAGCCCTTTTCCACAAGCAGTCTGGCATGACCGCCCAGGCCCGAAAACTTCCCGGAGTCATCCGGATTTTTCAGAAATATTACGCCTTCCAAAGATACACTGCCGTCCAGCACATGAGAATTGGGAAAAAACATCTGCATCAGGTTCGCGGCGGGTTCCTGGACAAGGTGAATATGTCCCACCCAGTTGATATCGGGGGTGGGGTGAAAAATCTGGTGTCCCTTGAATTCCACATACCCGCTGCCGACAGGCTGCACCCCTTTTTGAACGGTGATCTCCACTGTGTTGGCCGCGCCGTCGGCTTTCATCTGGCCATAGGACCATCCGGACAGGGTGACGGAAGGAAACATCGCATGAACCAGCTCCGGCGTGTCTCCAAGAAGATGGACATCGGCCGTAAACGTGTCGGTAGCGATATCACCGGTTCCCTGAACCGTAAATGTGGATTTTCCCCAAGCCCCATCGCCGTTGAAACGCAGATGCGGAGGCGTATCCGTGGCAATATCTGCTTTGGCGATGGTCAGCGGCAGTTGTAGCGCCGGATGTGTCAATTGCAGGGATTGAAGCGATATGGCGCCGGCGGTAACAACGAAAGGTTTCTGGCCTGAACCAACATCGAAGGAAACATGGAGCTTTGCGGCGCCATCCAGCTTGCCGATTTTCTGAAGTTGAGACTGCATGTCCGGCGGCAGCAAACTGCACTTCTGGAGATGCAGGAGGTCTGACGCCGCAATGTCCGCGTCCACCGTCGTCCGGTACATCATCTTGTTTGCATAGAGATTGGGAATGGTGACGGACGCATGGTGTATGACGGACTTTCCGAAATGCGCGGCAATATCCTGAATGGAAAGCGCCCCCTTGTCTATAGTCAGCTTGCAGGCGGCGTCTTCGAGCAGGATACCGTTTGCCGCGGGATATTGAAGCCGCAGATGCTGCATGTCCATGTCCAGACCCAAAACAGATGCGTTTTCCAGCCTGTCCAGCGCGGCGATTTGTTCCGTTGTGCCATCGAGTTTGAAATGATGAAGCTGGACATCCCCCTGGTCAATGGCAGGCAGAAGTTTTGTCACCAGCCATTGGGGAAGCAGGGGGCCGGGTAGAAGCGCCTTGAACTTCTCGATCGGCATCGTGGGCGCGCTAACATCCAGATTCACCGATGTAACGCCTTTGGCGGATTTCTGAATATGTCCCTGAGCGGATACCGATGTATCCGGCGTCATGAATTTCAGTGATGTAATGTCAAAGCGCTTTTGAGAGAGGCTGTAATGACCATCGAGGATGACTTTCTGAAATTTGTACCGCTGCGCTTTTTGGGAATCAGATGCGGGAATGTCAAAACGGACATCCGCGGCTTCCACCGTACCGGGAATACTGAATCCGTTTTTCGGACGGAACAGACTTAGAAGACGCGGCGATATGTCGAGCGTGGCCGCGGAAAGCACTTCCTTCTCTCCACGATCTTTGACATGAACGTTCTGGCCATGCAGCAGGGGCGAGACGCCCACCTGAAATCCTCCGGTATCCGTATAGAGCGTATAACCGGTGTCGAGCGACACGCGCTGCAACATATAATGCTGAACCGAAGGCTGCCGAACCCCCCAAAATACGACGACGCCAAGCGTCACAATGGTAAGCGCCGCCGCCAGAATCATCCATTTGATGGTTTGAATCACGGTATTCTCCTGCTGATATGATCGCGTATCGGGTTTTATCCCTGTCGTTTCCCCAAAGAACGCCCCATGCGAGATGCAGGGGCGCCCCTGTGGGGTGTCCTTTGCCTGTCTCAGAGTATCAGTGTGTATCACTGAGACAACGATACATGGCGATACATTGTATTCGCTTTCAATTATAATAGGTTATTTGATTAAATACCACATTTTTTGAAACGACTGTCCGTTCTTGGATGTATCGAATGCGGCGCGGTCCACAAAACCGTTACCCGAAATATAGCGGGGTTTGGTTACAACATTCTGTATATACTTGTTAATAATGTAATGTCAGAGATATTTTGGGTGATGGCATGAAAGTTGATTATCCTGTAAGCAGCATGTGAAGGAAGCATCCGTCATATGGTGGGCGCCGGCTCATCCGTGTGCTTTGAAGCGTGGCTTTTTGATGTAAGGCGGACATGTTACGAAGTCGTCAAATTTGAAGCTGCATTCCGGAAGAGTGATGATCGTGAGACCCTGTGATATCAATATCAGTAAAACCCTCGATCTTGTCGAGCAGATGATTCTGCTGGCAGACCAGGGAGATGCAGACCGGGAGGATGCCGGCTGCGGCATTATGTATGGCATATTGAGAGATTCGGCGTACCGTCTCAAGAAAATCGCCGAAAAGGAAAGAGAGTCTCACATTCAGAAGGGATGGTGGTGTGATGGCGAATGAGGACGTTATTCGAAACGGCCGCCGTCAGGTCTTGCAACGATATAAACCGGTTTTATCCAGACAATGACATTTCATATTTTACCATAAGGAGGCGTTACACATGGCCAGTATCAAAGGAACCCGAACGGAAATCAACCTCATGAAGGCGTTTGCAGGCGAGTCTCAGGCAAGAAACCGCTATACTTATTTTGCCGGGAAGGCGGCCAAAGAAGGATTTGTCCAGATTTCGGATATTTTCACAGAAACCGCCAATCAGGAAAAAGAACACGCCAAACGGTTTTTCAACTTTTTAGAAGGCGGTATGGCGGAGATCACCGCATCGTTTCCGGCGGGTGTCGTGGGAACAACGCTGGAGAATCTTCTGGCGGCGGCAGCCGGCGAGCATGAAGAACATACGGATCTCTATCCCGGATTTGCGAAGGTAGCCCGTGAAGAAGGGTTTGAGGCTGTCGCCATGGTGTTTGAGAAAGTGAGCGTCGCCGAAAAACAGCACGAAAAACGCTATCGGGATCTGGCCGCCAATATACAGGCTGGCAGGGTGTTCAAGAAGGACAAAAAAGTTGTCTGGAGATGCCGGAACTGTGGGTATCTTCATGAGGGCGAGGAAGCCCCTGTCATGTGCCCGGCCTGCGCGCATCCCCAGGCGCATTTCGAGGTTCTGGGAGAAAACTGGTGATTTCATAATCGCATATCCGGTGATTTTCAACAAAGATGCTCTCGTAAAAAGTCGAATTTCAGACGGCTTTGTAAAAAGGCCGCAGGCAAGGCGCGCAAATCTTGAGGAGTGAGGCGTACTTATGGTACGCCGCAACGACGAAAGATGCAGCGCAACGCAGCATCCGGACTTTTTACGAAGCCGTCAACAAAGAACTCCCTGTATTTTATTCCCCCTGAAAAACTATTTTTAAACCGAAAGGAGATTGTATGACCGAGAAACTGCAAGTTTACAAATGTGAAATATGTGGCAATATGGTCGAGGTTCTTCATGCCGGCGGCGGTGAACTTGTCTGCTGCGGCCAGCCCATGAAGCTGAAAGTCGAAAACACGGTGGATGCGGCCAAAGAGAAACATGTGCCGGTCATCGAAAAAATTGATGGCGGCTTCAAGGTCAAGGTCGGCGGCGTTGCGCACCCCATGG
>JAJYBO010000103.1 GCA_021778975.1 Deltaproteobacteria bacterium | reverse complement strand
TAATATCTCTTTTAAGCTGTTTATCATCCGCATGAATCAATTTTGCTATTTTGAACTCTATTGATGATCTAACATTACAAACATTCATTAAATATCCAAATATTTCATCATCTTTTTGAAAATGAATCAAAAAAGGGAAAGAAAAGCAACCCTTCCAATCGTCGTAATATTTTCCACTTTCTCCAAACAGATCTTTCAATGTTATATACATCTTAGAAAAACTTGAATAGATAATATCTTTATCCATAGACAGAGACATTAAATGTGTGTAATCTTCAAATATCGAAATACTGTTCTTATAGAGTAAATAAAACTGGTCATCATTCAGCCGTATGAGTTTATATATTCTTTCTTTTGTTTCAATGTCCATTGAAATATTCTTGACAGGAATATAATTATCCCTACCAGAATATTTTTTAATCATCGAATTGACAAGGTTAATGTCATAAACTTTGTGTTTATTATTTTTATGTAAACGTTCCGACATGTTAGAACGGCTCAATGAATGTAAAGAAGAATAATCGGTATATGACAACACGACTGTTCTCTCACCGTTCTTACGAACCACGATGACAGGTTCATGACTATCACATACCATATCCATAACACTTTTCAGATTGTTACGCAGTTCACTATATGAAACAGTTTTCATCATGTATCCTGTCAGCGGCAACTTGAAAATGTCCAGAATCCGACAGTCGGAATATCCCTGGCGCCGTTGAGTCCGACAAGCGTCGAAACTTCCGCTTTACTCCGATTCCGTGGAACCCGGCCGGTTCATGAACCTGTTGATCCTGGCCAGCAAACGCTTTGGGTTTACCGGCTTGGTAAGGTAATCGTCCGCACCGGCGTTGATGATTTCAACTTCCGTGTCCACCTCATCCTTCGATGTCAGCATGATGACCGGAATGAACCGGGTGGCCAGTTGTGATTTGAGCTTTTTGATAAGCGTCATGCCATCCATTTCCGGCATCATGTAATCGGTGATAATCAGTACCGGTTTTTCCTGATACGCGATTTTAAGCGCCTCGATGCCGTTCAGCGCGGTCATGACCAGGTAATTGTTAGATTCCAGAATGTTTTTGAGAATCTTCAAAATGACCTGATTGTCATCTACAACCAGAATTTTATCCGGATGCACGCTGGCAACACAAGACGGCGGACTTTGACCCGGAACTTCCGGTGCAGACGCTGTTGCGCCAGGCTCGGATATCCGGCATTCCACAGCGGCATCCAGTGATTCCTGAGAGGTTTCGTCATATTCCGGAGGCGCCACGCGAAAAACCTCCTCGATGGTGGTAAGCCCCTGAAACGCTTTGGTGATACCATCCATACTCAGGGTGGTGAACCCTTCTTTTTCCGCGGCCTTCCGGATGGCGACAGCAGGAACGTCTTTCGCCAAAATCTCCTTGATGGATGGCGTAATCATCAGGAGTTCGAATATGCCCAGCCGTCCGGCATAACCCGTATATTGACAGGCTTCACAGCCGGCGCCTTTCCAGAACCGCTTGGTGCGATCGGGCCGGATGATGGGCGCCAGTTGTTCGAATATCTGGGGGGTCAACGGGTCAACGGTTTTACATTTCTTGCAGATGCCGCGCACCAGACGCTGCCCCAACACCGCCAGCAGGGAATCGGCAATGACAAAAGAATCCACCCCCATGTCTAAAAGACGGGTAACCGCGGACGGTGCATCGTTGGTGTGCAGCGTAGAAAGCACCAGATGCCCGGTTTGCGCAGCCTGAAACGCAATGCGGGCCGTTTCGCTGTCCCGAATTTCACCAACCATGACGATATCCGGATCCTGACGCAATATAGATCTGAGGCCATCGGCAAACGTAATGCCGGCTTTGGGGTTGATCTGCACCTGATTGATACCGGTAATTTCAAATTCCACAGGGTCTTCGACCGTGACGATATTGACTTTGGGCGTGTTCAAACGTTTGAGCGCGGTATAAAGTGTCGAGGATTTGCCACTGCCGGTCGGGCCTGTCACCAGAATGATTCCCTGGGGTCTGGCAATGGCTTCGCCGAAATGTTTGAGATCTCTTTCGGAGAGCCCCAGTTCTTCGACGCCCAGACCGCCGGCGCTGGGGTTCAATATCCGGATCGTCACCTTTTCCCCAAAAGAGGCGGGGATAGTGGAAACCCGGAGATCGTAGCGTTTATCCGCAACCTTGACCTGCGCCCTGCCATCCTGGGGTTTTCGGCGGATGGAAATGTCCATGTTGGAAATAATCTTGATCCGGGATACCAGCGACAGGTGAATCTGCTTGTCTATCTGCATGATTTCCCGCATGATGCCATCCACCCGATAACGAATGACCACGCTGTCTTTCTGGGGTTCGATATGGACGTCACTGGCTTTCAGACGAATGGCATCGGCCAGCACCGTGTTTGTGAACCGCACCACCGGCGGCTGCTCGGTCAAATTGAGCAGATCCTGAACATTCTGTTCTTTTTCCTTGACCTGACCAACAATCTCGACACCATCCGCCAGCCCTAAATCTGGCCCCAACTCCATTTCAAGGCTTTTGCGCGGATAGCTTCTGCCAATGGCGCTCAGGATGTCGCTCTGGGGCGCAACGGTCAGAAACAGTTTCATTTGCGTAATGAACCGCAGGTCATCCAGTGCGTAAAACTCCAAAGGATTCGCCATTGCGATAACGAGCTGCTTCTTGACTTCTCGAACCGGTATCAACATATAGTTTTCCGCCAGTTCCTGGGGCACCAGAGCGATGATCTCCTTGGGAATCTGCACATCGTTGAGACGAACAAACGGAATTTTCA
Source organism: Deltaproteobacteria bacterium (assembly GCA_021778975.1). GTDB lineage: Bacteria > Desulfobacterota > Desulfobacteria > Desulfobacterales > Desulfatirhabdiaceae > RAAP-1. Next base: position 6,559 of record JAJYBO010000103.1, on the reverse strand, counting down.
ACTGGCTGGACAGCGCCTTGGCAATCTGCTCATCACTGGTCACGCCCATATCAATCAGAATCTGGCCGATTTTCTTTTTCTGGGACTTCTGAATTTTGAGCGCTTCTTCAAGGTTGCCTTGAGTTATCAGGCCCGCATAAATCAATAACTCGCCCAGTTTTTTCCGTTTTAAGGGAGCTTTAGGATCGTTGTCTGTCGGAGTGGTCATCGTAGCGCCTGTACACCTTTGGGGTATTGTAAAAAGTAAACCGTTTACGAAGCCGTCATCCTTCGATTGGCCTGTTTTTCATAACGTCCTTGAGTTCGACAAACAGGTCTTTCATCCGGTTCAGAAACGGCGGCACCGATGATTTCAACAATTCAAAATCGGTGTCACGGGCCTGCTTCATGATAAGCTGGGCGTCTTTGGAAATTTCGGAAAACCCCAGCGTTCCGGTGGAGCCTTTCAGAGAATGCGCCACTTCACCAATCTGAACGGTATTCTGCTGGTTGTAAGCGGTAACGAGTTTCATCAGGTCGGCGGGCGCCGTCTGGATAAACAACTCCACCACGTCATAAATGTCCGATTCATCCAGACCCAGTTGTTCTGCAACTTTCTTGATATCCATGATGATTTTCCTTTCTTCACGCATTCCTGGCGAACCTGAAAAAAATATTCAATCAACGCCCCTGAATTTCTGATAAATTCGCTGCATTCATGGTCGGTCATGAAGCGATTGCTTCACAACGCTTTCTTTTTGAAACGGGCAAAGCTCCCGGACAGGACAAACCGGGCAGGAAGGGTTTCTGGCCCTGCATGTTTGCCTTCCGAAATAGATCAATCTCAAACAAAACGAATTCCAGCTCTTGCGGGGAAGAATTTCCATGAGATCCCGCTCGATCCGAACCGGATTGTCACTTGTGGTAAAGCCCAGCCGACCGGATATGCGCGCCACATGGGTGTCCACCACAACGCCGGGTTTGCCAAAAACCGCTCCCAAAACCACATTGGCGGTCTTCCGCCCCACACCTGGCAACTGAACAAGCGCTTCCAGCGTATCGGGAACCTCGCCACCGAATTTTTCGATCAACATCTGCGAACAGGCTTTGATGTTTTTGGCCTTGTTGTGATAGTAACCTGTTGGCCGGATCAGCCGGGATATAATTTCTATATCGGCAGTTGCAAAATTTTCTGGAGCAGGAAGCGCCGCAAACAAAACAGGCGTTACCTGATTGACCTGTTTATCCGTGCATTGGGCAGAGAGAATGGTCGCCACCAAAAGCTGAAACGGATTTTCAAAAATCAGTTGCGTCTTGACATCGGGATATACGGTTCTTAATATTTTTCGTATTTTGTCGGCGCGTCTCTTGAGTGACATATCCATAGATTCGACAGGAATTTCCTTGAATTACGACAAGATGTATTCAATAAAACAAAAAACAAACAACCACATTATATTTCTATACCATGAACATTCATCAAAATAAAGTCCGTGCATTGGGATTGTGTTCCGGAGGGTTGGACAGCATTCTGGCCGCCATCCTGCTGCAAAAACAGGGAATTGACGTCGAATGGATCACGTTCGTAACGCCATTTTTTTCATCCGACAAAGCGGAAGCCGCATCGAAAATGGTGCAAATTCCCCTGACAATTCTGAACATTACTGTTCCCTATCTGACAATGCTCAAAAATCCGCCCTGCGGCTACGGGCAGAACATGAACCCGTGCATGGACTGTCATTCCATGATGTTTCGCATGGCGGGCGATGTCATGAAAGAACGGGGAATGCAGTTTCTTTTCAGCGGTGAAGTGCTGGGGCAGCGCCCAATGTCGCAAACCCGATCCTCTTTGAAATATGTCGAGAAGCATTCGGGCTGCAAAGACTATATCGTGCGCCCGCTGAGCGCACGGCTCCTCGATGAAACCATCGTCGAAGCCGAAGGACTGGTGCAGCGGGAACGCCTCCTGGGGCTTTCAGGAAGGTCGCGCAAGCCGCAGATGGCACTCGCCAAAGAATGGGGTATCACCCGATACCCCACACCCGCCGGCGGATGCCTGCTCACCGATGCCGGTTACAGCCGCCGACTGAAAGACCTGTTCGATCATCAGGATACCTGTACCGAAAACGAGCTTTATCTGCTGAAATACGGCCGACACATCCGTCTGAACGATCGGGTAAAAATCATCGTCGGCAGAACCCATCAGGACAACGCCAATATCCTGAACCATTATGATGCAACACGGGATATTCTGCTGAAAACCCGACACATTCCGGGGCCGGTCGTTCTGGTTTCAGGATGGCCGGATACCGCGCTGATTTGCCGGGCGGCGGAAATTGCCGCCGGATACAGCAAGGCGCTTCCGGATACGAAGGTAGAGATTGCCGTCGCGACGCCTGAGGCCGCTGAAATGTTGCAGGTTACAGGAAAGCGTCCGGACACCTCGGATATGCTCTGATTTCTGTTTGATTCCCCCCCAAGATCATGGTAAACGATGACCTTGGGGTTTTTCCCAGATAACTGTCACGCGCTATATCCTTCGTAACTGCCGGTTTCGCCTATGGTTACCAACGCCATCGTATTGATTGTTCTGCTCTTTTTTTCGGCGTTTTTTTCCGCCGCCGAAACGGCCTTCTTTTCTATCAGCCGCACCAAGGCGCGGCACCTGGCCAAAGACAATCAGAGTGCCTACGCGCTGATCCACCTGCTGAAAGAAAACCCGCATCGCCTCCTGACCACGCTATTGATCGGCAACAACGTGGCCAATATCGGGGCTTCCGCACTTGCCACCAGTGTCGCGATATCCATTTTTCCGGATTATGCGCTGGGGCTTGCCACCGGTGTCATGTCCTTTCTGATTTTAGTGTTTGCGGAGGTATTTCCCAAATCCGTCGCCACCCGCAACAACGTGGCAATCGCCCGCCTGACCGTCTATCCGGTGTACTGGTTCTCCGTCCTTTTTTATCCGGTGTCCAAATTTCTGGGGTTTATCCCGGTGTTGACCGGGAAAATCAGAAAGACCGCGATGGTCACCGAAGAGGAGCTGCTGACCATCGTGGATGTGGTCGAAGAAGAAGGTGAAATCAAGGAAGAAGAACGAGAATTGATCAACAATATCTTTGAATTCGACGATACCAGCGCCTCCGAAATCATGACGCCCAGAGCCGATATGTTCGTGTTGGAGGTCGGCGCCCCCCTCGATCTGGAAGCCATCGCGCGCTCCGGATTCACCCGAATCCCGGTCATTGACAATGATATTGACCATGTGGTCGGTATTGTCAACATCAAAGATATCTTTGTGCAGCAGTCCGCCTCTCTCCAGAACTTAGACATCCAAAGCATCATACGCCCCCCCTATTTTGTTCCCGAAAACAAAAAGTTAGACTCTCTGCTGCGTCAGTTCAAAAAGCGTAAAAATCATATCGCCATCGTTGTGGACGAACATGGCGGCGTATCCGGCCTGATTTCTCTGGAGGATGTGCTGGAAGAACTCGTGGGCGAAATCAATGACGAAACCGACACCGACGAACCGCATATCGTCAAAGTCAAAAACGACGAATGGGTGGTGCTGGGTAAATCCGACATTGATGAAGTCAATGAAAAGATCCCGATGAATATCCCGGATTCTAAAGAATACGATACATTTTCCGGATTCATTCTGGAACAGATTGGCCGCATTCCGCAGGTCAATGAAAAAATCCCCCTGGGAAATTTCATGGTCATCGTTCAGGAAATGGACGGCAACCGCATCAAGGAATACCGGGTCAAACACATTCAGGGGCAGTAAAATGGCAGTGCTCCCGACCATATTTTTATGCGGTTGTTTGTGGGCGACATGAACACCAATGGGCGCCTGGACGTTGCCATAGCGCTTCCGGTTTTTACGACGTTCACCTACCGGGTTCCCGATCACCTCCAATTTCTGGCGCGGGCCGGCGTCCGGGTGCTGGCGCCATTCGGACAGCGCAAAGTTACCGGATATATCCTCGGAAAATCCGATGGCGCCGATCTCGACCAGGTCAAATTCATCCTCGATGTTCTTGACGAAACCCCGCTCTTCCCAGAATCCATGATCCCGTTTTTCAAATGGGTGGCCGATTATTACCTGTATCCGATAGGAGAGGTCATTCAGACCGCGCTGCCTTCGGGGTTGTCCCGAAAAGAGGTCACCCGCTATACGCTGACGGATGCGGGCAAGCATGTGATTCAAGACAGCGCCATCTCTCCGGTTCAGCAGGGCATATTGCAGGCGCTGCAATCAAAGCCCACGGATTTCAAAGGCGTCAGCCGCGCCATGGGCATTTCCATTGCCCGAGCCGTGTTGCTGGATATGGAAAGAAACGGGTGGATCGCAAAGACTCAATCGCTCCAGACGGAGACGACGCGGCGGCGTCAAGAAATGTACGTAACGCCAATGGTTTCTGATATTCGCAACATAGAGATGTCCCGATCCCAGAAGCGTATCATGGAAACCATCCTGTCTTATGGCGACATTCCGGTGCGGGAACTGAAACGGCGGATTCCTTCGGCGTCTAAAAAGCTTTCCGATATGGAAAGTTCCGGCTGGCTCCGCATTGCTGTCCGCACCCTGTATCGCGATCCGTTCGGAGATACTGTCCAGCCGGATACGCCGCGGGTGCTGACCTCCGAACAGCAGGATGTTGTAACCGCGGTTGAAAGCGCTCTTGGCAAGGGATACAGGCCGTTTCTCCTGAAGGGCGTCACAGGAAGCGGCAAGACGGAAGTGTATCTGCAACTGGCCGACAAGGTGATGCAAAGCGGCCGGAATGTGCTGGTGCTGGTTCCTGAAATAGCGCTGATATCTCAGCTCGAACGCTGTTTCCGGGCGCGTTTTGGCAATCGCGTTTCGGTGCTGCACAGCGGATTGTCCGCGGGTGAAAGATTCGACCAGTGGAATCGGATCGCCGGCGGCCATTCTCCTATCGTTATCGGCGCCCGGTCCGCGGTTTTTGCGCCGTTTGAACATCTCGGCCTCATCGTGGTGGATGAAGAACACGACAGTTCCTACAAACAGGACAGTGGCCTCCATTACAACGCCAGAGACATCGCCCTGGTGCGCGCCAGGATGGACAGCGCCATCGCCCTTCTGGGGTCCGCAACGCCGTCACTGCAATCCTACCACCATGTCATGACCCATAAATTCTATGGGGTAACGCTATCCCGGCGCATCGAAAATCGCCCGCTGCCGCGAACCCGCATCGTTGATTTGCGGCAGTTTCGAGATCAACGGGGGATATGGAAGATCATCAGCCCCGAACTTCATGAGGCCATGACACAAACGCTGAGCAGAGGGGAACAGGTGCTGCTGTTTCTGAACCGCCGGGGATTCGCCAGCTCTCCGGTATGCGCGGCCTGTGGAGAACCCATGCACTGCAAAAACTGTTCGATCTCGATGACGTTACATCAAACGGAGCAGGTCTATAAATGCCATTATTGCGGGGCCACCCGGCCATCCACATCCCCCTGCACCATCTGCGGTTCTTCTCATATCAAACGGCTGGGTATGGGAACGGAGAAAATCGAAGCGGCCGTCCGGATACTTTTCCCCCAGGCCAGAATCGCCCGTATGGACAGAGATACGGTGTCCCGCAAAGGTGCGTTGCTGGGAATCCTCAAAGACCTTCGCAATCGGAACACCGATATTCTGATTGGCACCCAAATGGTCGCCAAAGGCCATGATTTCCCGTACATCACACTGGTGGGCGTTATCTGCGCGGATATTTCCTTCAATTATCCGGATTTCAGATCCAGCGAGCGCATGTTTCAGCTTTTATTGCAGGTATCCGGCAGGGCCGGAAGAGGGGAGTCTCCCGGTGAAGTGATTCTGCAAACCTACAATCCGGGACACTTTATCATCGCCGCCGCCATGCGGCAGGATTATGAAGCGTTTTACGAAAAGGAAATCCGCTACCGCGAAAAGCTGAAATATCCGCCCTGCTCCCGGCTGATTCAAATCAAGTTCATGGGCAAAGATAGCGGCAAGACACGCGACCATGCGCTGCACATCGGCGCGTTGTGCCAGCACCTGAAAAAAAATCAGCCCGCATACCAGTCTGTGGAAGTTCTCGGCCCCATCGAAGCATATCTGCCCCGTATCGCCGCATATCACCGGTGGCAGATTCTTTTAAAAAGCGTTCACACCGCTCCTTTGCGGCAACTGGCCAGAGAGATGATCTTTTCATATCGCAGGGATATCCAGAGTTCTCAGGTATCCGTCAGCTTCGATGTGGATCCGGTTTTCATGCTGTAGGCATACAGATAACGATATCATGCGTTAAATTTGATGCCCTCGTAAAAAGTCGAATTTCGGACGGCTTTGTAAAAAGTTCGCAGGCAAGGCGCGCAAATCCTGAGGAGTGAGGCGTACTTATGGTACGCCGCAACGATGAAGGATGCAGCGCAACGCAGCATCCGGACTTTTTACGAAGCCGTCAAATTTGTATTGACTGTCCCGCGCGTCCCCAGATATATATTGGGCGGTTGTAATCGGCGCTCTCTTTATCTTCTTTTAAAGCAATTTCCAACAAAGAACCCCCTGTCATGTACAATCCTCATACGA
>JAJYBO010000102.1 GCA_021778975.1 Deltaproteobacteria bacterium | reverse complement strand
CTTCAGGAAATGCACGACACCAAGGACGAAATCGCCTGGGGCAGGCAGATCCGCTCTTACATTCTGCACCCGTACCAGATGGTCAAGGATCACCGGATTGATCTGGATATCGGCAACGCTCAGGACGTGCTGGACGGGGCGATAGATCCGTTCATCGAGGGCGTTCTGATGGCCGGAAAGTCCAGGGGGCTGAAGTAACGTGGAACCGCTTGACATCATTGCCGCGTATTACCCGCCGGAATCCGCTCGTTACCGGATTCTGGTGGATCACAGCCGTCTGGTGGCGCAAAAAGCCCTTGCGGTCGCCGCTGGACTTTCCTATTTGAATCCGGACATGGCATTCATTCATGAAGCGGCCATGCTGCACGATATCGGCATCTTCATGACCCATGCGCCGGGGCTGGACTGCCACGGCGATCCGCCCTACATCTGCCACGGATATCTCGGCAGGGCAATTCTGGAGCAGGCAGGTCTTCCGAAACATGCGCTGGTCTGTGAACGTCATGTCGGCGTTGGCATCACGACAGCGGATATCCAGAGAGAGAATCTTCCGCTGCCGCTCCGCGACATGATCCCGCAAACGATTGAAGAGCAGATCATCTGTTACGCGGACAAATTCTATTCCAAAAACGGTGATACGCATCCGGCCCAGGAAAAGCCGCTGGAAAAGATCATTTCAGGTCTTTCCCGATTCGGAGACGGCAAGGCGGAACGCTTTCTGGAATGGCGCCGCCGGTTTGAACAAGACCTGAACTGAAAAGCGGATTTACGCGCCTTGCCTGCAAACATTTTGGGGATGAAAGAAGCCCAGTTAATAACCGTTCAAAGTATAATCAAGAGCGATCTTCCCCCAATCTGAGCTGATGCCGTTCGGCGGAAAGCTCGTCAAGCAGGGTCTTGAGAGTCCAGGTTTCGGAAGTCGGGGTCAGTGTCGCCCATAGGGCCGGCTGCATCCCGGCCTGTTTGCAGACATTCATCAGGACGTGCAGCTCGTTCTCGGTGATGCCTGCCACAATCACAGCCCGCTTCAGGGGGGAGTCGCTCCCCACACCGGCGCCGTCTGGCCGGGTGAAAAGCTCACCGACTGTGGTTGTGGCGTCATCAGCCGCAGCCCACACCAACGGAGTGTTGGACAGGTCTGCCATTGCCAGCACCGCCGCGAACTTTGGCTGGGCATTGCGTCCGAATCCGCAAAGCAGCAATTTTCGCGGACCATACAGAGCGGTGTCTGAGTGGTCGAGCTTTTCAAAACGGGCTTCGGTCATTTATAGTCTCCTATCGGATGCGTGATAACACAACAAGCGCCTGGCCCAGGTTCGGCCAATACTTTTCATGTAACATGCCTGATGTAAACAGCCTCCAGAGGGCAGGCCGCAATACAGTCCCAGCAGCCCATGCACATATCCTGAAAAATCATGGGCTGTTCGAAAAGGCCGTCAATTTGTTTCATTACTTTGTGCGTGCAGGCGCTCGCGGATGTGCAGCACCCTCTTTCAGGGTCGCAATCCTCCGGACGGCACTTTTCGTAATTCACCATGGCAAAGAACTTTTTCGGTTGCATTTTCACTTTTTGATCGTTAAAGAAAGCGGAGGGGTTTGTAGTAAGATGTCTGCGCCTGTCTTCACATCGTGTAATATAGTGATGAAGCGCTGCTATGTACCCTGCGACTTCATGAAATCAGAATTTGAAGTTATTGTCAATAATCGGGGAAAGTATAAATTTTGACCGTTTGAAGCATAAAAGCGCTATCGTGAATCTTTCAACAATGATACCCTCAATGTCGGTTGTCTGGTTCGTCGTACCGATTGCGGTTCTGATGGCGGTGCTGAAATCTTCCTGGTTCAAAGGGAAGTTCGGCGAATTTAAGGTGAATATGATGGCGAGGCTGAGGCTCAGTGGCCGCAAATACCGCCTCATCAAAGACGTTATGTTACCGGCAGGTAACGGAACCACTCAGATTGACCATATCATCGTCTCGATCTATGGCGTTTTCGTAATAGAAACAAAGAACATGAAAGGATCTATTTTCGGCGCTCAGGACCAGCCGGTGTGGACGCAAAAATTTTATCGCTGTTCCAACACGTTTCAAAATCCGCTTCATCAAAACTACAAACATGTAAAAACCCTCGCACAATTGCTCACACTCAGGGAAGGACAAATTCATTCTCTGGTCGTGTTTATAGGCGATGGCGTCTTCAAAACCCAAATGCCCGAAAATGTGACCCGCGGCGCTGGTTATATCCGGTATATCAAGTCAAAACGGGACCCCGTCCTGTCGCTTTCGGAGGTTGAAGACATCGTCGAAAAAATTGAAACAGGGCGGCTGACATCGTCTTTTAAAACCCGCAGGGAACACATAAGACATGTGCGGAATATCGTAAAAGAGAAGCAAAACGGTATGGTCTGTCCCCGGTGCGGCGCGCCGATGGTAATGCGGACATTGAAGAACGGCCAGAACGCCGGCAGGCAATTCTGGGGGTGTTCGAGATTTCCCTCGTGCAGAGGTATCGTCAACAACACTTGAAACAGTCCGTATCCCTGTGATAAATAACCACCATGATGAAAGATTTACGGATTAAACGAAAACTCCTCCATGTTTTGGGAAGTGCTTGCTTTTTGTCATCGCTGACCGTGATAGGCTCCGGATGCGCCATGATGGTGGCGTCCGTTGCAACGGACGCTGTTACGTCGGCAACAAAGAACGTCGTTACCGCCGCCGCGGAAAATCGAGATGACTATACCCAACTGAAACAAAGTATTGACGCCCGAATGCAGCAAATTCCCATAGAAGCGACATATGATGCAGATTATGATCGGGTATGGGATGCCGTAATGGTCAACTTGAGAGAAAATCAGGAAGTCATCGGCCAGACGGATATGACAAAAGGACATATCCAGACGGGCGAAAGAGCATGGGACCAGCATCTGGTATCCGCTCTTGAAGCGGAATTCGGTATAAAGGCCGCATCTGAACCGGGTTTGTTCGCCAAAATGGAAAAATCGCTTCAGGGATATCTAAACCATGATCCCGTTCGTTACATCTATAATGTCCAGATTGACAAAACAAAAGAAGGCGCCAGCGTCAGAGCCGAAATCGTATTCTCAGGCAACATAACCGCTGCATCCTCAGGTTCCCTGCCGATTCCGGAGCGCTGCGCACTTCTCAGATCACGATTTTTCAAAACGCTGGACAGAAAAATCGAGCCGGTTTATGTAAAGCTTCCTGACAATCCCCTCGAAAACGTTCCATACAACAACACGGGCAATCGCCGCGCACGGAACCGTATCGAGAAACAGGGACAGACTCCGAACGCGCCCGGTGATATTCATCAGTAATTGCCGTGCCGGATAATCTCTCCGTCCGTCAGATAGATGACTTCTTCGGCAATGTTGGTGGCATGATCGGCGATCCGCTCGATGTGGCGAGAAATCAGGAACATATTGATGTAAATACCGGAAAGCTCCGGATGCTCCTGAATGGAGCGATTCAGTTGTTCATAAGCCTGACGAACATAGGCATCCACCTCGTCGTCCATCAGACATGACTTGAACGCCATATCCGTATCGAGCTGCACCAGCGCGTCCAGACTCATCTTGAGCATGGCGCGGGCTTTTTCTCCCATGATGGCGTAATCAAAAACAAAGGCTGCACCGCTTTTGTCTTTGGAAATCGTCTTGATGCGATGGGCGATATTGACGGCTTCATCGGCGATTCTTTCAAGTTCGCTGTTGATTTTAATCACGCTGACCAAAAACCGCAGATCCACAGCGACAGGCTGATGGAGCGCCAAAACCTTGAGACATTCCTCCTCGATCTCAACCTCCATTTCATCTACTTCATGATCCATCCGGTCAATTTGCACAGCGACCTCGACGTCCCGGCGCTGAATGCTGCTGATTGCCATCCGCACTCGATCTTCCACCAGAGCGCCCAGCTCCAGAATACTCTTCTTGATTTTTTCCAGTTCTCTCTGGAGATGTTTTGCCATATATACCTCAATAATCAGCCAAAACGGCCGGTGATGTAGTCTTCCGTCTGTTTGAGTCTGGGACGGGTGAACAGGGTGTCTGTCTCATCCATTTCGATCAGTTTGCCGATGTAGAAAAAAGCGGTCATATCCGACACTCTGGCCGCCTGCTGCATGCTGTGCGTAACGATGATAATGGTGTAAAGCTGTTTGAGTTCGCCGATCAGATCCTCGATCTTTTGCGTGGCGATGGGGTCCAGCGCGGACGCCGGTTCGTCCATCAACAGCACTTCCGGCTCGACCGCCAGCGCCCGCGCGATGCAAAGCCGCTGCTGCTGCCCCCCGGACAACCCCAAAGCGGACTCATGGAGGCGGTCTTTGATTTCATCCCACAGCGCCGCTTTTTTCAGGCTCTCTTCGACACGGATTTCGATGAAGGTCTTGTCTTTCACGCCATTCACCCGAAGCCCGTACGCCACATTTTCAAAAACGGTTTTGGGAAAGGGGTTGGGTTTTTGAAAAACCATGCCCACCCGGCGACGCAGCATCACCACATCCACGGACGGATCGTTGATATTGCACTCATCCAGTATGATCTGACCTTCGACGCGACTGCCGGGAATCAGGTCGTTCATCCGGTTCAGGCAGCGCAGAAATGTACTTTTGCCACAGCCGGAAGGGCCGATCAGCGCCGTTACCTGAGACGGCTTGAAATCAATGGAGATGTTATACAGCGCCTGCGATTCACCATAATAGAAATTGACGTTTCGGGCGCTGATCTTGACGGTTTCGGTCATTGGTATCCTCGGTTGGCGGTTTGTATTGCGTGCGACGTGTTCATCCCCGCGCAGCATCGCCAAAAATTATGATCTTACCTTCAGTTTGTTAGAAAACGATTAAAAAATCAAACGAGAAATGGGCATCCTCGATATCGCATCACACGGTAAGCGGAAGGTGAATGATGAACACGCTGCCCTTGCCGGGCGCGCTTTCGACCGTAATGCTTCCCCCATGCGCCGCCACGATATGCTTGACGATGGCAAGCCCCAGCCCTGTGCCGCCCAGTTTGCGACTCCGGGATTCATCCACGCGATAAAACCGCTCGAACAAACGCGGCAGATGCTCCGCCGGAATTCCCATGCCTTCATCACGAAAGGCGATAGCCGTTTCCGTGGATGACACCCTCACGGAAATTTCGACATGGCTTCCGGATCCGCTGTACTTGATGGCATTGTCGAGAAGGTTCACAAACGCCTGTTCCATCAATCTGGCGTTGACACTGGCAAGAATTTCCGGATTACAGGAATACGCGCAGTCAATCTGTTTTTCATCCGCCTTTTCCCGACAGGTCTGTATCGCGGAAACCAGCAGCGGTTCGATCCGACATGCCGCCAGTGTGATCTGCTTTTTTTCGCCTTTCTGCTCGATGATGGAAAGATTCATGATGTCTTCGACAATGGCGATCAGACGGTTGGCGTGATTTTCAATGATATCTACAAACCGGGCGGCTTCTTCCGGATGTTGCAGCGCACCGGATTTCAGGGTTTCCGCAAACCCTTTGATCGCGGTCAGCGGCGTCCTGATCTCATGGGATACGTTGGACGCGAAACTGCGGCGCATATTTTCGAGCCGGCGCAGACGGGTGACGTCATTTAAAACGATCAGTATCCCGATGCGGTCGCCCCGGGCGCTGCGCAGCGGCGTACACCGAATGTTTAAAATCGTTTCTTCGCGGATGTAAAAAGACATGTCCGCCTCGTGCGGATTCTCGTCCTGAAGCGCCCGCCGCACAAATCGGTGAAAATCAGGATTGCGGATGGCTTCCTGAACGCTGCGGTTCAAAAGCTCCGCTGGCTGGCTGTGAAATATCTGGGCCGCCATTCGGTTCACACTGATGATGATTTCATCTAAATTCAGGGCGACCACCCCTTCCCCCATGCTGGAAAGGACGGCCTCGATTTCGTTTCGCTGGCGGATGATCGTCTGCATCCTCTCGTCGAGGCTGGCCGCCATATCGTTCATGGTTCTCGCTAAAGATTCCGTTTCGGACGAGGCAAAGACCGGCAGGCGGTACGACAACTCCCCGCCGGCGAAATGCTCCGCCCCTTTGCGAATTTTTTCCAGCGGATAACTGACGCGGCGCGAAAACAGCAAGGCGGCGCCGGTCGCCAGAAGCGCCATCATCAGAACCCCCACAAACACCCGCCGCCGCATCCGATCCAATTGAGTATAGACAACGGTGATATTCAGCGATGAGCGCAACACCCCGATGGGCTTGCCATCGGCGCTCAGTGGAATGGCCAGATACATCATCGTCTGATGCAGCGTGGCGCTGTCGCGGGTAATCATGGACGGCGCTCCGGAATCGAGGGCGCGCAGGATTTCAGGCCTGCCGGAATGATTTTCCATGTCGCCCGGGCTGGCTGCCGAATCTCCCAGCACCTTTCCTGTCAGAGCGATCACGGTGAACCGGGTTTTGGACGATTTCCCCGCCTGTTTGCACAGACTGTCAACGCCACTGTCATCTCCGGCCTGAATAAAGCGGATCACCTGATCCTTCAGAAGGTTTGCTCTGATCTTGAGATTGACCGCGGTTTGATCGAGAAAAAAACGGCGCATCACGATATCTGCGTACTCCGTCTCCAGTAAAAGCGGCGCCAGCACCAGAAGCAGAAAGGGCGGATAGAGTTTCCAGAACAGGGGATAGCGTTTTTTCAAGGAGCCTCCTTAAAGCGGTACCCCACACTGCGCACCGTTTCGATATAATGTCCGCATGTCCCCAGTTTCTTGCGAAGGCCGACGATCTGGACATCCACGCTGCGTTCGGTGACCGGATAATTGTCCCCGCGAACCGCGTCCACGATTTGAGAGCGGGAGAACACCCACCCGGGCCGTCGGCTCAGGATTAAAAGAATCTCGAACTCCGAAAAGGACAGTTCGACAGCGCTTCCGGTCACTTCGACCCTGCGCCGGTTGGGATCAATTCGGATGTCGCCGCGAGAAATACAGTCCGTATGGGATGGATCGCTTTTACGCCTCAGAACCGCCTGAATGCGCGCCATCAGAATCCGGGGGCTGAACGGCTTGGTGACATAATCATCCGCAAGCTGAAGTCCTGAAATGACATCCGGCTCCTCGCTTTTCGCCGTCAGCATGACGATGGAAATCCGGCTGGTTTTGTCGTCAGACCGCAGAATTCTGGCGACTTCCACACCATTCATTTTCGGCAGCATCAGGTCCAGCACTACCAGATCAACCGGTTCGGAACGGATCCGGCGAATGGCTTCCTCGCCGGATCCCGCGCACTGTACGCCGTAACCTTCCGCGGCCAGGTTGTACCGGACCAGTTCCTGGATATCTTCTTCGTCATCCACTACGAGAATATGGGGTTTACTCATGATATACCTTTGGCCAACACGACCGGTTTGGGTGATTTTCGAATTGTTACGGACAAAAGTGGGCTGTCGTATGAACCCCAATAAACAGAATGTCCGATGAATGTTTCTAACGAAGGAAAATCCGTATGTCAATACAGGACATTTCCGAAACGAATACCTTGTGTTGAAAATCACCTAAAGCGGCAGCGCCGGCAATGGAACATCGCCGGACAGTTTTGGATGGCAATCAGCGATAGGTTCAGTCTTCAGGCCAAAACCGGCTTTTGCTCTTTGCCCGAAAATCAGGTTGTTCAGCGTTACCGATGCGCCATTGGACAGGACGTGTAAATCAGACACCATATGGCGCAGATATTCGGCCTGTTCACTCATTTCTTCCGAAGCGCCGGCGGTTTCTTCGGCGCTGGCGGCGACGCTCTGCGTCACATGATCCATTTCCAGAAGCGCGGCGCTCAACTGCTCGATGCCTCGCGCCTGTTCGACGGACGCCGATGATATGTCGCGCATCAACTGCTCCACCTCATTTGTCGTTCGGGTTACCGTCGAAAACACCTGATCGAGCCGTGAAACCATCTGAACACCATCACCAATTCTCTGAATGGTTCCTTCGATCAAGCCGGAAGTATTTTGGGCGGCGGTGGCGGCCCGCAACGCCAGATTTCGGACTTCATCGGCAACAACAGCAAAACCCGCCCCCGCCTGACCTGCACGCGCTGCTTCAACCGCTGCATTCAGCGCCAGCAAATTGGTTTGAAAGGCAATTTCATCTATCGTTTTGACAATTTTTGATGTTTCTTCACTCGCGGATGATATCGCCTTCATGGATTCCGTCAATTGCATTATGGCGTTGCCCGCGTCTGTAACGGCGGCTGACGCCTGCTGCATCAGCCCATCAACATGACGTGAATTTTCGGCGTTCCGTTGGGTCATGCTGGACATTTCCTCCATGGATGAAGAGGTATCTTCTATGGAAGCCGCCTGTTCCGATGCGCCTTCGGCCAGCGTCTGACTGGAGGCAGCCGTCTGACCCGCCGCGGCGGCCACCTGGCAGGCGCTGTCCATCAACATGCCGGTAATCCTGTTTAACGGGGTGCAGATGAATCGCGACAACATTACGCCAATAATCGTACACAGCGCCACCACCATGATTGCACCGGATGCCAGCAGAATATCTCGGACATGATTGGCGGGCATAAAGATATCATCCACCGGCGCGGTCACCGCAAATATCCATCCCGTGGCTGCGTCACTGTCGAACGCCACAATTTTGTCAATACCTTCAAATTCATATCGGATCAGGCCCTGTTTTCTGGACAGCATGTCCTCACCAAATTGATGAGATCGGATATCGAGATTTAACACCATGCGCCTGTCGGGGTGCGCCAGCACAAGCCCATCGCGGTTGGTGACATACGCATATCCGGTTTTGCCAATTCGGAGGGGCGTGACAAATTTATCGCTGAATTCTGAAAAATTGACGGCGCCGTATAGAACCCCCACAATGACCCCCGCCTTCTGGATGGGCGTTGCAATCGTCATAATCGGGGTGTGACGCGTCTTGCCGGCCATTATATTCGAAACAGTGGTTTTCCCCTGGAGGGCTGCGTTAAAACAGGCGCGATTGGACACATTGGCGACTGTGTTTCCAGAGTCAGAAGATGCAACGATATCTCCATTTTTATCCGCGATCTGCAACCCCTCGATGGAGGGATGCCCTTTCAGCAGCCCGGCCATTTCGGCGCCAATGCCCTTATCCGTATTTTCAGATATTGTTCCGGTCGCTCCCGCCTGGATAACGCCCAGCTTGCTCCAATGGGCGATATCCGAACAATTCTGATGCAGCCACGCCCTGAAGAGTTCCGCAAGTCCCGATGCGTCATGAGATATCTGATGCGTTATGATGGATCGGATACTGGCGCTGGAAACACGGTAGGCTATCGCCGTTGCGCCGCCTATACACAGCGCGACACCGAGAATTACGGGAATTAAAAATTTGCATTTCAAATCGAGTTTCATGGCTACCCCCTTTCTGATGACTTAAAATGGTGCGATATATGACGCCACTTTGTATTCACGAGATCGGCTCTTTTCAGGAAAATCGCATTTTGGGCGC
>JAJYBO010000101.1 GCA_021778975.1 Deltaproteobacteria bacterium | reverse complement strand
CGCCGCCGCCGTATATCGCCTTGTCACATCCCCCCCGGCGCTGAACACCATGCGTCAGAATTTCGCGACGGTCCGCACCCGGCTCGGAGGCCCTGGCGCCTCTGCCCGTGTTGCGGATATCGCACTGAAAATACTTGGACTTCAGTATCTCCGATGAAGTATTCACCATCGAACCCTTTTTCGAACGGCTATAGTATCCCATGATATTGTTTCACATCAAAGACAGACATCGTCATATTTTATCCCTGATTAAAGACAACCGGCTCCGGCTGTTTTTCGCCATGCTGTGCATGCTCGTCATGGCGGCCGCCACATCCGCGACCGCCTTTCTGGTCAAACCGGTGATGGACGATATCTTCGTCAATAAAAATGTCCGGATGCTCACGGTGATCCCCATCGCCGTGGTGCTGATTTATCTGATGCGCGGGTTCAGCATGTATGGTCAGGAATATCTGATGAATTATGTCGGCCAGGGCATCATCCAGAGACTCCGGAACATGCTGTATGACCATATTCAGGATCTGCCGCTGTCCTTTTTTCATCAGGAGAAAACAGGGGTTCTGATGTCCCGGATCACCAACGATGTCAACATCATCAAGGCAATGGTGTCCACCGCGGTTACCAGCAGCCTGAGAGACTGCTTCACCATTGTTGGCCTGATTGCGGTCGTCTTTTACAGAGACTGGCGACTGGCCTTATATGCAATGCTGGTCTTACCGATCGCGTTTCTGCCGGTCGTCAAATTCGGCAGACGGGTCCGGAAAGTCAGCACCGGATGTCAGGAAGCCATGGCGGATATGAGCGCTTTCCTGCATGAAACCTTCTCCGGCAACAAAATTGTCAAGGCGTTCGGGATGGAAGCCTATGAGAAAGAGCGTTTCCATCAAAAAACGCATCAGTTGTTTTGTCTGGAAATGAAAGCCGTCGTGGCGCGATCCCTGTCCTCTCCCATCATGGAATTTTTAGCGGGCGTGGGTATTGCGTTCATTATCTGGTACGGCGGATATCGGGTCATCACCGGAGCATCCACGGCCGGAACTTTTTTTTCGTTCATGGCGGCGGTACTCATGCTGTATGATCCGGTCAAAAAATTGACCGGCCTGAACAACTCCATTCAGGAAGGGCTGGCGGCTTCGGATAGGGTATTCGATATCGTCGAGAAAAAATCCGTTATTTCGGAGTGTGATGCGCCCGTTGATATCTCGTCCGGCCCCCATGCCGTCACATTTGATGATGTCAGCTTCCGCTATGACACCCGCGAGGACATGGTGTTGAAACACATTTCCGTCACCGTCAATCCCGGAGAAATACTGGCGCTGGTCGGCATGAGCGGCGGCGGCAAGACCTCGATGGTCAATCTGATTCCGCGGTTTTATGATGTCACGGACGGCCTCATCCACATTGACGGCATTGACATCCGGACGGCGTCCCTGAAATCACTGCGTCACCAAATCGCCATTGTCACGCAGGAGCCTATTCTGTTCAATGACACCATCCGCAACAACATTGCATATGGGAACCCGGCCACGCCTTTCGAAGATATTGTCGAAGCCGCCAGAGCGGCCTACGCGTATGAGTTTATCGAACGGCTTCCCCGACAGTTCGATACCTCCATCGGCGAGCTGGGCAGCCGGCTTTCAGGCGGTGAAAAGCAGCGGATATGCATCGCCAGAGCGCTTCTCAAAAACGCCCCGATTTTGATTCTGGACGAAGCCACCTCTTCTCTGGATTCAGAAGCCGAAATGCTGGTGCAGAAAGCTCTGGAAAATCTCATGAAGGGACGCACCACCTTCATCATTGCGCACCGATTGTCCACCATCGGATACGCCAGCCGGATCATTGTCGTCGTGGATGGTGAAATTGTCGAACAGGGAACCCATGATGAATTGATCTCCCGAAAAGGCGAATACTGGAAACTCTATGACATGCAGTTTACAAACCGATGAACATTCGATCACGGCATCTGGGCTTTATTCTGCTGCTAAGTGCGGGATGCACCCTGTTCTTTTATCTGTTTCCGCAATCAGATATCCGGGTTTCGTCCTTCTTCTACAACCCTCTGAAAGGGGGGTTTTATCTCTCGGAAACCCTTCCATGCCGGATCATATACATTTCCGTTGAAGTACTGGCCGCCTGCTGGAGCGTTCTGTCGGTAATGCTTCTCATCATCACCTGGATACGGCGGAAACCCTTCGGTGCGCTGACGTTTAAACGTCTGATCTATCTTGTGGCGGTGCTCGCCACAGGCCCCGGCCTGATCGTCAACGTTTTGCTGAAAGACCACTGGGGCCGGGCCAGACCCTACACCATTCAACAGTTCGGCGGCGCATCGGCGTTCAGCCCTCCTTACGAGATATCGGATGCCTGCCATCACAACTGCTCGTTTGTATCAGGCCATGCGGCCATGGCGGTTTACTTCATCGCGTTTGCCTTCATATTCCCGATATACCGGCGGTGGATCGCCGCCATTGCCGGAACGTACAGTGTCGTGGTCGGCATTGTACGCATCGTTCAGGGCGGACATTTTCTGAGCGATGTCCTTTTTGCCTATATAATTGTCTATGCAGTGGCTGTACTTTTTTACGATATCATGTTCGAGAGGAAATCCGAAGAATGAAAATATCCATCGTTATCCCCGCCTACAATGAGGAAGACCGGATTGTTCAGACGCTGGAGCAAACCCTGTCATTTTTATCCCGGCAGGCGTATGAGAGCGAGGTCTTGGTCGTCAGTGATGGCAGCACCGACGATACCCGTTCAGTGGTCGAGGCATTCAAGACCGCAGACAGGGTATCTCTGAAAGTCATTGAATATTTTCCGAACGCGGGCAAGGGCTATGCGGTCAAAACCGGCATGTTGGCCGCAACCGGCGACATCATCATGTTCATGGATGCCGATTATGCCGTACCCATCGAAGAAATCTCCAAAGGGCTTCAATGTTTCACAGACAATGACTGTGATATCGCCATCGGCTCACGCGCCATATCCGGAGCGGACGTCGTGGATCATCAGAATTTTTTCCGGGAACTCTCGGCCAAACTCTACACCCTGATTCAGACGGCCTATCTGGGAATCTTTTACAAAGACACCCAGTGCGGTTTCAAGCTCTTTACCCGAAACGCGGCTCACACCCTTTTTGCCATGCAAAAACTCAACAGCGTGATTTTTGATCCGGAAATTCTCTGGCTGGCCGGAAAACATAGTTTCCATGTTGCGGAATTTCCGGTAATGTGGCGTCATGTCGGTAATTCCCGAATTCAGTATGACAGCCTCAAAAAATCCCTGTTCGTATTTCAGGAATTGTTTCGTATTCGGCGCCTGCATTGATGTATATCACAGGCATAACGTCACGGAGGCCGGGGCGTGATCGAACTGCTGACCCATCTTTCCGAAGAAGACGCCAATATCTGCATTCTGGTGCTGACTTCCGCGGGGATCGCCTGTCACACATTCAAAGACGACTCCGGAGGGCAATGGACGCTCCTGGTCTGGCCGAACGATCATGAAAAGGCGCTGGCTGAAATAGAGGCGTATTATTCGGAAACGGATCCTTCCGAAAAGGACGCTTCCGATGGCGATGAAACCTGGTATGACAATACCGGCGGGTTATGGGCGGCGCTGACCATACTGGTCTGCCATGTCGCCATAACGCGTAATGGCGGTACAGGCGGATACATCGAAAAATTTGGGCTTTCCGCCGACGCCGTATGCCATGGCGAACTGTATCGGGTGGTTACGGCGCTGATGCTGCATTCGGGGATTGTGCATCTGGTTGGCAACCTTGCGGGCCTCATGATCTTTGTCACCCCGGTATGCAGTATTCAGGGGTTTGGAACAGGGCTGCTTTCGGTGGTTTTATCCGGCGCATCAGGAAATTATTTCACGGCCCTTCTCTATCAAAGCGGCCATGTGTCTGTCGGTGCTTCCACAGCGGTATTCGGCGCGGTAGGCGTTCTGAGCGCACATCGGTTTCTTGGAAAATTTCGGGATGCTTCCCAGCGGTTTCGGGCCTGGCTTCCGCTTGCCGGCGGCGTCTGTATGCTGGGGCTGTTCAGCGCCGGCGCACACACGGACATCATTGCCCATTTGATGGGGTTTGCCTGTGGCATTGTGCTGGGCTGCCTGTATGAAGTATGCGCCGCCGGACGGCCATCTCCGTTGATTCAACATATGTCGCTTGCCGCGGTTTTGGGAATTTTGCTGCTGTCATGGATGCGATTATTCTGATCCATGACGCCGATATACTGCAAAGAGGATATCTGTTTCGACATGCAACCACAGACATCCCCTCCCCTGCATTTTACGCAGTAACATTGTAAGCCAGCGGATCCAAAGGC
The DNA here is from genome assembly GCA_021778975.1 of Deltaproteobacteria bacterium. Lineage (GTDB taxonomy): Bacteria > Desulfobacterota > Desulfobacteria > Desulfobacterales > Desulfatirhabdiaceae > RAAP-1. The sequence continues at coordinate 5,196 of JAJYBO010000101.1, read as the reverse complement.
GACCCCGCGGGAAACACCCGCGCGCCCAATTCCCGATCCAGCAGCAGAATACCGGTCTGATTGCTTTCGATCATCCGAATCTGTTCCAGCATTTTGCCGGCGGTGGCTTCTTCTTCCATCTGCTCTTTTGAAAACCATGCCAGCATCGGCTCTGACGTATAATCTTTCTCCTCACGAGCAATGGTGGTCAGATCATTTATTTTGCTGGAGATAAACTGTTCGTGCCGAAGCGTATCCTCCCAGATTTCCAGAGGAGACGCCCAGTCCGTTTTGAGCTGATTCAGGTTGAGAAGGACGACTTTCCCGCCCCTGTCGTGAATATGGTCAAAAAATTTCATGGCATGTATCATTTCTTCGTGGGCCTGGCAGCGCATCCAGTGCGCCATGCCATCGAGATTTCTGGCGTGTAACCAGCCCGTCATGGACAGATAGATGTAATAGGATTCCAGTTCGTTTTTAATCTGCTCATTCATTGCGTGACACAACCGTTCTCCGATCATCGCATAAGCCTCCTTTGATTCAGGGTTCCAGAACCTCTCCGGTTCTTTCGGTATGATATCCGCCCAACCGGTTGACCTTGTCCTTAAAGATGTCGGAGCGGATCACATCCAGCAGTCGCTGAATGTTTTCGGTTTTAAAAAACATTTCGGGGATAATCAGGTCATACTGTTCGGTAACCACCGGGATAAAATCGAGATTCAACGCCCTTGCCGCGGCGAAAATGCCCAGCCCCGCATCCGCGGTTCCGCCCAGAACGGCGACCGCCACCGCCATGTGTGTGAATTCGTCCGTATTGTATCCGGCAATGTCTTCAGGGGGGATATGCAACTGGTTCAGACGATAATCCAGAAGCACTCGGGTGCCGGATCCTCCCTGACGGTTGATAAACCGGACATCCTTACGCGCCAGGTCCTCGATACCCTGAATGCCTTTCGGATTTCCGGGCGCCACCATCAGCCCCTGATCCCTGAACACGAGCTGCACCCGTTTGACCGGCATGTTCGGCAGAATTTTCCGAATGTATGAAAGATTATAAGAACCGTCTTCCGTATCGAGAAGATGGGAGCCGGCCATGTGGCATACGCCTTTCCGGATTGCTGTCAGGCCGCCCATGCTGCCCACATGACTCGATGACAGCGTCATACCAGGATAACGGGCGGCGATCATATCCGACAATACATCCAGCGTATTGTCATGGCTGCCGACCACAACGACGGTGTTGTTGATGGAGGTCATGGGACGCAGCAGTTCCGCCTGCACCCGTTCGTTTTCCATAATGCCTTCGCTGTGATGCGGAATGCGAATCATGCCGTCCGCCTTTGTCAGGGTGGTAATGCACCCGGAGCCGCGGGGCAGCGGAATTGCGACAATCCGCCCATTGACATTGCCAAGTTGCACCCGCAAAAACTCCTCCAGACCGGCTTTTGAGGGAATTTTTCGGATAGGCTCCACCGTCGCCGTCACCCGTCGAGGTTCCGGCTGCCCCAGCATCCTGGCGATCAGAGGGCCGACAAGCTGTTCAAACGCAACAATGGCGGATACCGGATATCCGGGGATCCCAAAAACAGGCTTGCTATGGACACTTCCTATAATCACGGGTTTTCCTGGCATCATGGTAACGCCGTGAACCAGCACATCTCCGATGTCCTGAATCGCCGCCCTGCTGAAATCCTCGGAGCCGGCAGATGACCCACCCACTGTCAGGATCATATCCACATCTTTCCGGACGGCTTCCTGCAAAATGCCTGTGAGCGTTTTCAGATCGTCCCGGATAATATCGTTACAGATGGCCTGAGCGCCCCAGGCTTCCACCAGCGCGGACAAAACAGCGGTGTTGGATTCTATCACCTGGCCCGGCTTCAGGGATTCAACAGACGTTTTGCGCCAGTCCAGCAGTTCGGATCCGGTGGGAACGATCAGAATACGGGGTTTTTTACGGACATTGACGGAAAAAACGCCCCCGGAAATCAACGCGCCGATACTGTACGGGGTGATTTTGTGGTTTTGCGGAAACAAAAGTTCCGTCGCCACAATGTCCTCCCCCATCCGGCGCACATTCTGCCAGGGAAAAACCGGCGCTTCGATCTGTATCTGGCCATCACCGACAGCATGAATATGTTCGATCATGATGACGGCGTTGGTGTTCTCCGGCATGACATGGCCGGTGTTGACGGCAAAAGCGTCCTGCCCCAGGATAAGCGTTTTGGGTCTGGATTCACTGGCGCCAAATGTGGTTTCCGCCAGTACCGCAAAACCATCCATGGCCGCGGCATGAAAACTGGGGGAAGAAAGCCGCGCCATTACGGCTTCTGCCAAAACCCGTCCAATGGCATCGGGAACGGATACGGTGTCGGTCTGAAGCATCTCCGGGGCGCCAAACGCAGAGAACAGAATGGCGCGAGCCTCTTCCAGGGTCTTCATTTGCAGATATACATTACGCTGATGAGACATGACAGAATCTCCTTACACAAGCAGTTCCACTTCGACAAGGGCGCCCTCATTCAGTCCTTCGACATTCAGACCTATTTCCACAAGACCGTCGGCCTTTACCATGGTATTGATCAGGCCGGATTTGCCTAAAATGGGATCCGCCATCAGCCCGCCTTCCGATTCTCTCAGTTTTACCCGAATGTAATCCACCCGGCCCTGCGCGGAAGCCACATTCCGAGAAAGGCGCGCGGAGCGGACAGACCCCTGAAAACGCGTGGGGGGCGCTCCGGAAATATGATGAATAAAGGGCCTGACCACTTTGAGAAATACCACCATTGTCGAAACCACATGCCCTGGAAGCCCCCATATGGCTTTCCGGTGAAATGTCGCCAGGATGGTTGGCTTTCCCGGACTGATGGAAATGCCATGGATCAGGATATGGGTGTCTGACAGATGGGATAAAGCATCTATGGTGACGTCGCGGGAGCCTACCGAACTTCCGCCCGATATCAGCACCATATCCGAAGCTTCGGCGGCGACGGTCAGAATTCGCTGCAAACTTTCCCGGTCATCGGAAATGATGCCGTACGAAACCGGTGTGGCGCCGCAGGTCCGTATCAGGGCGCTCAATGTGTGGGTGTTGATATCGCGCACCTTTCCTGGATGCAGGGGTTCGGTAATCGGCGTCACTTCGTCTCCGGTGGAAATAACGGCGATGACCGGCTGACGGCAAACCTGCACGCTGTCTATGCCAAACGCCGCCAAAAGGCCGATTTCCTGAGGTCTGAGCGGTTGTCCTTCTGTAAGAACAATGTCTTCTCTGGCAAAATCCTCTCCGGGTTGGACGACATACTGTCCGGGAGCGGCGCTCCTGTATATTTCCAGTGTGGTGGCATCCAGAGCCTCGGTATGTTCGACCATGACGACACTATCCGCCCCCTCCGGCAGCATGGCGCCGGTCGAAATCCTGGCGGCTTCACCGGTTTTTACCGAAAAATTCGGCGATTCGCCCATACGGGATGCGCCGACAATCGTGAGGTATGCAGGATTGCTTTCCGTGGCGCCAAACGTGGACGCCGCCCGAACCGCATAGCCGTCCATTGTGGCGCGCCGGAAACCCGGCAGATTTTCGGGCGCCACAATGGACGCTCCTGAAATCCGTCCACAGGCATCCGCCAGCGGTACGGTGATGGTTTCCAGTTTTGGAAATTTGTTACGTAAGTCCAGCACCTGCTCGATGGAAGCCACCTTAAAAAAATCTTTCATTATATCGCTCCTGAATGGATACGCTACTCACTGTGTTCAGCCGCCAGATGCCGCGGCGATTGACAAACCCGATACCTCATTTTCGACAGTACCAACTGAAACCCATACTGTCAATATCCGACAGTTTTTCAAGCTTTCACCGCCAATTATAATGTTTTATCACTGGTAATGTGTATAATGCTTGACTTTCTCGGTCAAGATAGTAAGAGTTGTTGGATTAGAGACTGACGGCTGAGGAGTGGAGCAGATGACGGATAAACCTTCCTGTACGGAACTTGAAAAAAAAATAGCCTCATTAGAAGCGGATCTCGAAAAATTAGCGGAAAAAGACAAAGGGATCATTCAAGCCCTGACCGAAGAGTTTGAACAGCTTGCAGACCGCTCTCAAGACGCTATTTATCAATTTGACATCGAATCCGGCACCTTTCCGTTTTTCAACAAATTGTTTCTGGAACTCTACAGCCTCGAAGAACACGGGGTAAAGATATTATCCCCCAAAAGCGTACTGGTGCATATTCATCCCGATGATCTGAACATGGTGCGCGCCGCCCAACAGGCATCGTTTCAGGCTGGCGGCCACGGCGGAGAAATCGAATACCGGTTTCTGCATCCGGACGGTACGACAAGATGGATGCATGACCGATGGACAGTTTTGCACAATACCGCAGGCCAGCCCACCACCATCGAAGGATTTATCCGGGACAACACCCATCGCAAGCAGGCCGAAGAAGAGATCATGCAGGCCATGCGCAATGCGCTGATCGGCAGTTATCTGGTTCAAAATGGAAAATTTCGTTACGTCAACCGTGAATTCACCCGCATCACCTTATACTCCGTCGAAGAGCTGATGGGAACCGATCCCCTGGTGATCGTCCATGAAGACTATCGGATCGCCGCCAGAAAAAACGCCATCAAAATGCTGAAAGGCCAAGAAAAAACACCCTACGAATTCTGCATCGTTGACAAGACCGGCGCGGTCAAGTGGATCATGGAATCGGTCACGTCCGTTTTGTATCAGGGGAACAAAGCCGTTTTGGGGTATTTTATGGATATCACCAAAAACAAACAGGCCGAAGAAGACCGGAAAGAAAAAGAAAAATTGCAGGCCATTCTTGAACTGGCGGGCGCGGTAGGGCATGAGTTGAACAATCCGCTTCAGGTGGCGCTGACATGCAGTCAGAAGCTGGATATTCACTCACAGAACAGGCGACAGCAAGCGGAAATGATGGAGCTTCTTCAGAAAAATATCATTAAAATAGTTGAAATAACTCGCAAATTTCAGGGAATCACCCAATACGCCACCAAGGATTACGTGATGGGGAAAAAGATTTTCGATATCCATGCGGCTTCCGGGAAAAAACCTTGATGGCTTCAAAAAATGATGCCCTCGTAAAAAGTCGAATTTCGGACGGCTTTGTAAAAAGTTCGCAGGCAAGGCGCGCAAATCCTGAGGAGTGAGGCGTACTTATGGTACGCCGCAACGACGAAGGATGCAGCGCA
>JAJYBO010000100.1 GCA_021778975.1 Deltaproteobacteria bacterium | reverse complement strand
GGAAGTCACCCGTTTTTTCAGATTTCTGGCTTTACCGACATAAATCACCTTTCCGGAGCTGTCTTTCATCTGATAGACACCGGGATTGGCGGGAATGCCGCTCAGCAGTTGAAGCGGATCCGCCGCAGACGGCCCGGAATCCGCGTCGGGCGTCGAGAAAGAATCGGGCATATGAGAATTCACAAAAATATCCGCCTGGTTTCTGAAAATTGGGTATAAATCTGTTGATATATTTTTCGTTTATGGATAATCACTTCAGCAGATAAATCAACCCGAATGGCGATGCAGAAAGCCCAATTTCTGCCAGATAATTATATTCATCAACAGGAAAGGAATTTATTATGCCCGAAGTCCCCCGAATGGAAGATCTGGATCATGAATCTACCGCAAAGCTCATCATTGATCTGTTTCACCGGATTATCGTTCACCATGCGTTGTGGTTCACCGAAGTACGTCATCAGATGGGAGAGGAAATCGCCCTGAAAACCCTGAGAACCGCGTTCGACCGGAGCTACGGCATCCAGATGAACCGTCTGGCCAAAACACTGGGGTTTGAAATGAAAGACAATGTTCCGGCGCCGCTTCTCAATATGTCGAAAGAATCTCTGTCGGCGCTTCTTGACAGCGTGGCGATCAACTGGCTGGCCAACGACGGCGTCTGGTTTCAGGCCGTCGAATTCGCCAGCGGCATGAATGACGCCAAACGCTGCAACGATTCGTGCTGGGGACATTTTTCACCGTTTGAAGCCAGCACGATCAAACAGTTTCTAAACCTTCCGGAGCAGCCGGGCCTCGAAGGGCTGAAAGCCGCGCTCAATTTCCGGCTTTACGCCAGAATCAACACCCAGTCTTTCACCGATGAAACCGAAAACAGTTTCGTGTTTCAGATGAACGAGTGCCGGGTGCAGTCAGCCAGAAAGCGCAAGAACCTTCAGGACTATCCCTGTAAATCCGGAGGTCTTGTGGAATACACCTATTTCGCCAGAGCCATTGATTCCCGTATCAAAACCGAGTGCATCGGCTGTCCGCCGGATGAGCATCCGGACACCTGGTACTGCGCGTGGCGCTTTTCATTATAATCGAACACCGTTCAGGCGGATCCGCGGGTGATGCTGCGGATCCGCTTCAAGACAAACGTCATGAGCGCCGCCTCCCGCAAGCTCCGGGTATGTCCGTCTCAAAAAAGAAAAATCGAATGATTCCAGCGCGGCTGTCAGCAGTTCGAGCCGCGCTTCAAGCGCCGGCCTGTTGTCGGCGCCTGCATTGAAATACGCCGAAAGCGTCCGGTTGTACCGCCGCCGGATCGCTGTCTCGATACAATGATGTGAAACATCCAGTTCAATACCCACCATAAACCTCGACCTGCAATCAAATCCGTGAATTTCAAAAATCAATAAGACTGACGGCTTCGTAAAAAATCGAATTCCGGTATCATATGTTTTTTCTTGACCCAATAAAACCAATTTCGATATAAATGGTCTAACCATTATGATGGTATAATTTTTCCATTCAATATCAAAGGATATCGGCAATATGTTTCAAAAAGTTCGCAAGAATCGTATATTTCAGGATGTTGTGGATCAGATCGAAGCCGCCATCCTGGACGGAAAGCTCAAGATTGGCGATACTCTGCCACCGGAAAGAGAATTGCGGGAGCGTTTTGAAACCAGCCGCGGCACCCTTCGGGAGGCGCTTCGGGTTCTGGAGCAGAAAGGGCTGATCGAAATTCGCCTGGGGGTTAACGGCGGCGCGGTCGTCAGAGGCGTCACCACAGAGAAAATCAGTGAAAATCTGGCGCAGTTGATTCGATTTCAGCAGGTGTCGTTGGAGCATCTGGCGGAGTTTCGTGAGGGCGTCGAAGGCAGCGTGGTGGCGTTTGCGGCAAAGAGGGCCACGCCGGAAGATATCGCGCAGCTCAAATCACTTCTGGCGGAAGCCCTCACATACAAGGATCAGGGGTTTGACAGTCAGGACGCCTTTATCAGGGTGGACGAACACATACATCAGTCTCTGGCGCGAATATCCCGAAACCCCATCTACATTTCCATCCTGCAAACCGTTCATGAAAACATTCATGCATATTTCGAGAGCTTTCTTCCCCGCGAGCCGCATGTCATCGAAGAAAACTACCGTGATCTTTGCGACATCGTTCACGCCGTCGAAACGGGCGACGACAAAAACGCCCGGCGTCTGGCGCGGCTTCATGTCCAGCATTTCAACCACTATATGATTCAAAGAAAACAACAACAAAAATAAAATGATACCAACGGAGGCATTGCCACATGAATACACAGACATCCGAGGCCGTTTCCGGCGAGGTTATCCGCCTGGCGGAATTTTGGCAGAATCGCGCCAATGAACTTTTGAACGACAAGGAGCGTTCCCTTCAGGAAATGATGATGCGGCTGCTCAGCAGCCCGATGGACAAAGTCATTTTGACCCAGATGATGGATCAGAGCTTTCGTTCCGACAACAATGCCCGCGTGGCGGATCAGATCAACACCCTGATGCGGCGTTACGGCATTCCCGGCTTTTTCACCCCGATAGAGAAGCTGCTCATGCGGCTGTTTCTGGCGGTAGGCAGGCGCGTCCCCCAGATATCGGTTCCCAGAATCATCGAAAAAATGCGTTCGGACAGCAGCCAGTCCATCATCGCCGGGGAAGCGGACGTACTGCATGCGCATCTGCAGGAGCGCAAGGCCGAGGGCGTCCGTATGAACCTGAACCATCTGGGGGAAGCGGTTCTGGGCGAGGGGGAAGCGGACTATCGCCTGAAGATGTATGTGGATGACATGAAAAATCCGGAGATCGAATATATTTCGGTTAAAATTTCAACGATTTATTCTCAGATATCGTCTCTGGCGTTCGATCATTCCGTCGAAATTCTGAAACAGCGTCTTGCCGTGCTGTACCACGCCGCCCAGCACCATTTCTATACCCGGAAAGACGGTGTCCAGACGTCTAAATTCGTTAATTTAGACATGGAGGAATATCGGGATCTGGATATTACCCGCGCGGCATTCACGCAAACGCTGGATATGCCGGAATTCAAAGACCACGCCGCGGGGATCGTGCTTCAGGCCTATCTTCCGGATTCCGCCGACATCCAGATCGAACTGACGGAATGGGCCAGAAAACGTGTGGAAAACGGCGGCGCGCCCATCAAGATACGCATCGTAAAAGGGGCGAACATGGAAATGGAACTGCTCGAATCCGCACTCCACAACTGGCCGCTGGCGCCCTATGACACCAAGCTGGATGTGGATGCCAACTATAAGCGCATGGTGGATTTTGGTATGCAGCCGGAAAATATCCGGGCCGTGCGCCTGGGAATCGCATCACACAATCTCTTCGAGGTGGCGTATGCGTTCACGCTGGCCAAACGGCTGGGCGTCGGCGATCTGGTGACGTTTGAAATGCTCGAGGGTATGGCGGATCACGTACAGCGGGCGGTTCATGAATCCACCGGTGATGTGCTGCTGTATGCGCCTGTGGCGACGCGGGAGCAGTTCATCAACGCCATCGGATATCTGGTGCGAAGGCTCGACGAAAACACCGCGGAAGAAAATTTTCTTCGGCATTCCTTCAATCTGAAAACCGGCTCTCCGGCCTGGGAATTTCTGAAAAACCAGTTTATCGCTTCTTATCACCACCGGAATTATGTGTCCCGTATTCCCAAACGGTTTCAGAACCGTATGACAGAAACTTTTCCTGAAACGATGGGGACGTTTTACACCCGGGAATTCATCAACGAGCCGGATACGGACTGGTCATTGAAACCCAATCGAGAGTGGGCGGAATCCATACGGGAATCCTGGAAGAAAAATCCGGGGGATGCCCCATATCTCATCCCGGTGGTGGTTGCCGGTCAGGAAATCCGTAATGATCGTCCGACAGGAGATTGCCGGGATTTCTCACAGATCACGGAATCCGGAGAACCGCTGCTGACAGCCCGGTACGTGATGGCCGGCGAGGCGGATATCCGGCAGGCAGTTGCGGCGGCCGCGGCCGATCCCGACGGATGGCGCCGGAAATCCGCTCAGGCGCGCCATGAAATTCTGTCCCGCGTCGCCATGGAACTCCGCAAAGCCCGCGCCGCCCTGATCGGCGCTGCCGCCGCCAATACCGGAAAGGTGTTTTCGGAAAGCGATATCGAAGTCTCCGAAGCCATTGACTTCGCCGAGTTTTATCCCCATTCCGTCGGAACCTTCAGTGATATGGCGCATATCCGCTGTTCGGGGAAGGGCGTCGGGGTGGTCATTTCTCCGTGGAATTTTCCGATTGCCATTCCCTGCGGGGGTATTCTGGCAAGCCTGTCCGCCGGAAACACGGTGATTTTCAAACCCGCGTCCGCCGCCGTTCAAGTGGCCTGGGAGCTGTGTCAGTGTTTCTGGCGGGCCGGCATATCGAAAAATACGCTTCAGATGCTTCCCTGTGCGGGCGCATCCACCGGAGCGGCGCTGATCCGGCATCCGGATGTGGATTATATCATTCTGACCGGTGGCACCAACACAGGCATGCGGATACTTCAGGAACGTCCCGGTATTTCTCTGGCTGCGGAAACCGGCGGTAAAAACGCCACCATTGTCACCGCCATGAGCGACCGCGACCAGGCCATCAAGAACGTCATTCAATCGGCGTTCGGGCATTGCGGGCAGAAATGCTCGGCGACATCACTCCTGATTCTCGAAGACGAGGTCTATAACGATTCGGTTTTCAAGAAACAACTGGTGGATGCCGTACAGAGCATGACCGTGGGATCTGCATGGGCGTTCGAAAACCGGATGGGGCCGTTGATTCAACCTCCGTCCGGGGATTTGCTGCGGGCGTTGACAACGCTGGAACCCGGCGAATCATGGGCGCTCAAGCCCCGGAACATTGGCGGCAATCCCAGGCTGTGGACGCCGGGGGTCAAATGGGATGTCCGAGCCGGAAGCTATACCCACATGACAGAGTTTTTCGGGCCGATTTTAGCCGTGATGCGCGCCCGGAATCTTGACGAAGCCATCAACATGGTCAATCAGACAGGATATGGTTTGACCTCCGGTCTCGAAAGCCTTGACGTGCGGGAACAGGCTGTCTGGAAACGCCGGGTCCGGGCGGGCAATCTCTATATCAACCGGGGCACCACCGGCGCCATCGTGTTGCGGCAGCCTTTCGGCGGAATGGGTAAATCCGCGCTGGGTTCCGGCATCAAGGCCGGTGGCCCCAATTATGTATCGCAGTTCATGAATTTCGAAGAGGTGGCGTTTCCGACGGTCGGGGCTATTCAGACCGATTCGGAACTGCTGAGATTGTCGCAGCGGTGGCGGAACAAACTGGAGGCGCGTCAGTTCCCGGGGCTGGAAACCGATATCAATAAAGCCATCCGGGCCGTTCAAAGCTGCCTGTATCGGGCGGAGCAGGATTTTGGGATCGAAAAAGACTATTTCCACCTGAGAGGCCAGGATAATATTGTCCGCTTTCTGCCCGTGGGAACGGTCGTCATTCGCATTCACGAAGACGATTCTCTTTTTGAGAGTCTGACCCGTATCGCTGCGGCCCGCATCGCCGGATGCACGCCGCTTGTCAGCATACCGCCCGCGCTGGACAATGCGGTGACGCAGTTTCTGGGAAGCCGCGACGCCGCGGATTTGATGAAAGATGTCCGTATGCTGCATCAGACCGATGCGGCGCTGATCCAGTGGATACCGCAGATTCAGCGGATCCGTTACGCGCAGCCACATCGGGTCCCGGATGCGGTGATGAAAGCCGCTGCACACGCCGGTTTTTACATCGCCCGGACGCAAGTTTTCATGGAAGGCCGGATCGAGCTTCTGCAATACATGCTGGAACAGAGCATCTGCGACAATTATCACCGGTACGGCAATCTGGGGGAGCGGGCCGTAGCGACCTCCAAAAACTGATAGATTTATAACCGTCCATGACATATCATGTCGCTCTATAAAGAACACCCGGTGCTGAAATACAGGGGGAACCTTAGATTTATATTCCCCCTTGAGGGGGGACAGGAGGTGTTCTTGTTCAAGTGGGTATATTCTATTGTAGAAATCACCTGACGTTGACTCAAATCATATGGAGTGACTATGCTTCAGTTTTTACAGCATGTTGGCAACAGGTTAAGACTTTACCGCGCGCTGGTGTGCGCCATCACCATACTGCTCGCGCCCGGCGTGGCGATCGCCAGAAACGCCGAAGTACATCATCAGGTACTGGCCATTCCCGAAAAAGGCGCCTATACCGGTGTCTGCGCCCATTTTGGCGAAGAACACGGCCATGCCATGCACGCCGTCATCGAAAAAATCGAAAAGATGACGAAAACGACAGGAAAACACCCGGCGGTCATCGCCTATGGAGATTTTTGGGGAGAACAGCATTTTTCTGAAAAGAACGCCCGCATCGTGACAGATTCCGGAGCGATACCGCTGATTTTCTGGGCGCCGTGGGATAAGCCCTACACCAGAGATCGAATGCCGGACAAATTCAATCTGTACAATATTCTTGGCGGCATGTGGGACAATTACATTGACCAGTGGGCCGAGGCCGCCAAAAATTTCGGCAAACCACTTCTGGTATCCTGGGGATTCGATATGAACAGCGATGGTTTTCCCTGGTCGGTCTATTATTACGGCGGCGGTCAGGACGACATCACCCAGAAAGAGACCGGTTATTTTGGCCCTGAGCTGTTCAAACAGGCGTACCGATATGTGGTGAACCGTGTTCGCGCCAAAGGCGTCCATAATATCGAATGGGTATTTCAGGTCGCCGCGAACGCGTATCCATCCGGACGCTGGAATCGCTATGCCATATATTATCCCGGCCCCAAATATGTGGACTGGCTCGGATTGAGCGTCAATGGGAAAATATCCAACACCACGCGCGCCACTACATTTTATCAGACGTACAAAAAATCTTACGATGCGCTTTGCAAGGCGGATGCATCCAAACCCGTCATGATTATGATGTGGGAAACGGAAAATACCCCGGACAGCAACGCGTTGTGGCTTCAGAAAGCGTTTGGAGATGTAAAGGGACATTTTCCCAGAATCAAGATTGCTGTCTGGGGACATAACTGGATGCAGCCCGAGAACACACCGCACGATCACCGACGGAACGCATGTTCGGAAACCTTCCATATGTATCGAGAAGAAATAAAAGATCCGTACTGGATTGACACCCCCCGTTATCGGCCCATCAAATGAAGGCGATATCGCACGCCGTACTGTCCCGCTGTTTCCAGCCTTATGCGCCGGTCAACAGCGGCAGAAAAACAAAAAATGTACTGCCCTCCCCCGGAGCGCTTTCCACCTCGATGCGGCCGCCGTGGGCTTCCAGAATGCTTTTGACAATGGCAAGCCCCAATCCTGTTCCCGTGATATAGCGGGTTTTGTCGTTTTTAATCCGATAAAAGCGCTGAAAAATCCTCTCCCTGTCTTCAGCGCTGATCCCCATGCCAGTATCCTGCACCAGAATGGTCAGATACTCGGTTCCAGAGGATGCGGAAATGGTGATGCGCCCCCCGTCCGGGCTGTATTTGATGGCGTTGGTGATGAGGTTGGACAGAACTTCCTCCATATTCCGGCGGTTGGCCAGCACCGGTGGCAGACTCTCAGGAATATCGAGTACGACTTCGACGGATTTCGATATCGCCCCGGGAAGATGAAACGCCGCCAGTTCTCGGATAATCCCCAACATATCCACTTTTTCCCGTTCCTGAGAAATCAGGCCGGATTCGATCCGCGCCAGATCCAGAAGCTCCGAAGCCATCTTTGCCAGGTTCTCGATTTTCACTGACGCACGGGTCAAAATTTCTCGCTGCTTTTCGGTAACATCCCCCGCCAGCCCGTCCAAGACCACCTGAAGCTGCATCAGCACAGAGTTCATCGGGCTTCGGATTTCATGGCTGACGGTGGATACAAATTCCGATTTCATCCGATCCATCTGCTTCAACGCGGTGATGTCGTGAATGACCGTAATGACCCCGATATTTCTGCCGCTGCGATCCCGAAAGGGCGAACATCGAAAACTGAGAACCGCTTCTTCGGACGGGCCGCCCCCGTTTATCGTGATTTCCTGCGTCAGTTCCGTGAATTCGCTTTCGGGAGTTTCCAGAGACTGATGAATCATGTCCAGCAACACCGTGTTGTTGATGAAGGCATGGATATCCCGCCCCTTCACCGATGCCGCCGGACACCCGATCATGCGCAGAAACGTCGGGTTGGCCAGCACCACCCGATGATCGTGATTGGTGCACATGACGCCGTCCGACAGACGGTTGATCATGGTCCGCATCCGGGAGCGGGTGTCGGCAATATCCCGAAGCGCATTCGTGTATTCGATGGCTTTCGCGACAGTCACGCGCAGATGTTCCGGCGTAAAGGGCTTGGGAATAAAATCGAAAGCCCCCTTTTTCATGGCATCCACCGAATGCTCTAAAGTGGCGTATCCGGTAATGACAATCACGACCGTATCCGGATGCAGAGATTTTAATTGCGCCAGAACATCGAAGCCCGACAGCTCCGGCATCATCAGATCCAGCAGAATGATATCGTAATGTTCTTCCCTGATGCGCTGAAGCCCGTCCACGCCGTTGACCGCCAGACACACGTCGTAGCCGCAATTTTCCAGAACAATTTTGCAGGCGTCACGAATCCTGGCTTCGTCATCCACCACCAGAATTCTGGATTTATAAGGAGTGTATCCTGCTTGAATATCCGTTCCCGTTTCAGTCATTGTCATGTTCCTGGTGGGGTTTCCTACCCGATGCTCTCCACCCTGTTGTTGAAATCGAGCGCCAGTTCCAGTAAAAATGTCGTACCGGAAGGGCCGGTTTTTTCGATCGTGATATTGCCGCCATTGTCTTTGACAATGCCGTATGCCGTACTCAACCCCAATCCGCAGCCTTTGCCCATTTCCTTCGTGGTAAAAAAAGGATCGAAGACGCGGGAAAGATTTTCTTTGGGAATGCCGCATCCGGTGTCGGATACTTTCAGACAGGCTGTCCGACGGTCATTGTCTCGAAATGTCTTAAACGTCAATGTCCCGCTGCGGTTCATGGCGTCAATGGCGTTGGTGATCAAATTGATCAGCACCTGACTCAGCTTGTTTTTATCGGCATATACCGGCAGCCACTGGCTGGAAAGCTCTTTGCGGATGGTGATATTCAAAAAAAGACTCTGATCCCGGATGAGACGCAGACTTTCTTCCACCAGGGTGTTCAGCGAAAAGGAATCGCGGCTGGAACTGGAACGGCGACTGTACGCCAGAAGGTTCTTGACGATGTCCCGGCATCGTTCGGCATCCTCCAGAATGCAGTTCAGGTCGGACAGCAGGGGGTGATCCGGGCCCAGTTTTTCCTTCATGAGGTTGCCGAACATCAGAATACCGGTCAGCGGGTTGTTGATTTCGTGCGCCACCCCTGCGGCCAGCCGGCCCAAAGACGCCATCTTTTCGGACTGCACCAACTGATCCTGGGCCTCCTCCAGCTTTTTCACGACTTCCAGCCGCTCCCGAAGATCGTTGTAAATGCCCATGGTG
>JAJYBO010000099.1 GCA_021778975.1 Deltaproteobacteria bacterium | reverse complement strand
ATCCTCCGGGCCAATTGACTAATTTCCTACTGAATGATATCTACTTTCAAAGAACAATACCCGCTCTCTGGCTCACAAGCAATTATAATGCCACGGATTCAGGTTAAAGGCATACCGTTTGATTCGTTCTTTCAAGTTCTCAAAAAAGCCACAGACACTCTGCAAACGGGCGTTTATGGCTTTCATAACCAGAAGTGATGCTTCTTTATGCGCCCGGATATCTTGATCACATGCAGTTTATAAGGTATAGACACTGAAAGAATCGTTCGATAAAGAAAATCGTAAAAGTTTCTACACCACCACAATGCCCAAACAAGGATATATCACTTGATTCTTTCCAACACAGGGCGGATTGCAGATGACCTCTATGTATTGGGAAATCCCGCCATTCCCGTGTTTTTGCTGGACGGCGAACACCCAACCATCATAGACACCGGATTTTCTTTTCTGGGACACCTTTACGCCAGAGAAATTTCCGGCATACTGGGACGTCGGCATCCTGAAAGATGCCTTCTGACACACGCTCATTTCGATCACTGTGGATCTGTGGCCACACTGGCTACATATTTCCCGGACATGCAGATTATGGCGTCGGAAGCAGCGCGAAATGTTCTGATGCGCCCCAATGCCATTGCGCTGATCCGTAAACTTAACCATGCGTCCAGAATTACAGCTTCATATATTACCGTTACAGATAAAAATTTACCGGAATTTTCCCCATTTAAAATTGATCACATCCTCAAAGAAGGCGATGTAATAGAGGTTTCTCGAAACCGGACGATACAGGTATTCGAAACTCCCGGCCATACACGAGACAGTTTAAGTTTCTACATTCCTGAAATCAAAACACTGTTTTGTGGCGAATCGTGCGGTATCATGGATTCAACAGGCTATATTTTTGCGGACTGTCTGGTGAATTACGATCAGTATATGGCATCTATCCGAAAACTTTCCCTGTTGAAAACAGATATTGTTTGTCAGGCACACTGGTTTGTGTTCACCGGCCAGGATGCTGTGGATTTTATATCGCGATCGCAGACATCCTGCAATGAATTCCGTCACTGGGTAAAACAGCTTCTGGATGAAGAAAACGGAGATATCTCTCAGGTAATGGCGCGCATCAAATCCATTGAATTTGACTGTAAAATCAATCATGTTCAACCAGAATCCGCATATCTCCTCAACCTGGAAGCCCGTATCAAGGCCGCAGGTTCATGACATCCGATATATCTGGATCAATGGATCCAAAACTATTCGCCAGTATTGAAGGCAAAAAACGTGAACTGGATCGTTTCAGATCTTTTCCTGAAGCAATTATAAAAAAGCTGAATGAGCAATTCACGATAGAATGGACATTTAACAGCAACGCCATTGAAGGAAATACGCTATCTCTGCGAGAGACGGAATTGGTTATCAACAGAGGTCTGACAATTGGAAACAAGTCTCTTAAAGAGCATTTTGAAGTAATAAATCACAAAAAAGGAATAGAATTCCTTGAGAAATTCATCGAGAAGAAGAAAGAACTCGATGAAACTTTCATTAAAGACCTGCACGGGATTATTCTTCGGAATATTGATGATCAACAGGCTGGTATGTATCGAAACACCCGCGTCAGAATACTTGGATCGGTGCATATCCCCCTAAACCCCATAAAAATACCCTTTTTAATCAACGAGTTCCTTGCATGGCATCATAACAGCAGGTATCGGATATCCATACCTGAGCTGGCTGCATGGGTGCATTATCGTTTTGTATGTATCCACCCTTTTATAGATGGAAATGGTAGAACCTCTCGCCTGCTCATGAATCTGGTGCTTATCCAAAATGGATATCCTCCCGCTGTAATTCTCAATGTTGATCGAAAGAAGTATCATCAGGTTTTAAAACAGGCAGATATTGATAAACCGGGCGATTTCTTGAATTTTATCGGCAGATCAATAGAACGGTCATTGATAATATACCTGAACGGCCTTGCACCCATCACGGAATCAAGCACCCACCAGGGGTATATACCCCTTAAAGAAGCAGCAGAATATTGTGATTACTCAATTGAATACTTGTCATTACTCGCCAGGAAAGGTCTGTTGCCCGCCGTAAAATTCAGAAGGAACTGGATGACAACACGCGAAGCAATAGATAATTATGTAAAAGAAAAAAGGCGGGCACTGGTTCACAAGGGTATAAAAAACACCCACCATTCGAAGTACAGATGAGCGAATCCCATTAAACTGAACCAGCGTCTATCATTATGATATGCAGGTTTCCATGAAATCTTCCGAAAAACGCATTTTACATGTTTTGTCTCAGCAGCCCGGTAAAACGGGTAGCGGCGTCTTTCTTCAAGCGATTGTTCGCCAGGCGGCTCTGAAATCGTATCATCAACGAGTGGTTGTGGGTATCCCCTCCGCGCTGCCGCATCCTGAAATTACAGGGCTTTTGGAAAACGATATTTTTGCCGTCCGATTCGATACACCGGAACTGCCATTTCCCGTCGCGGGCATGAGCGACATCATGCCATATGTCAGCACCCGGTTTTCAATGTTTTCGCCAGAAATGCTGAACCGCTATCTGAAATCTTTCAAACAGGCGTTGCAGCTTGCCGTAGAAGATTTTTCCCCGGATATTGTGCATACCCATCACCTGTGGCTGGTCACCGCGCTGGCGCGTCGGATGTTTCCGGATATTCCCGTCGTCACGACCTGTCACGGCACGGAATTCCGTCAGTTGGGGCGGGCGCCTCATCTGATTTCTCATGTGATCCCAGATTGTTCCAAAGTTGACGCCGTTATGGCGCTGCATCCTTATCAATCGGCCCAAATCCGCGATAGTTATGGCATTCCGGAGCAGCGCATTCGTGTGATTGGTGCAGGATATCGAGAGGATATCTTTTGCCGCGGCGGCGCAGGCGAATGTGATGACGCCGCACCAACCAGACTTCAGATGGCGTATGCGGGAAAGATCAGCAAACCCAAGGGCGTTCCGTGGCTGATCGAAGCGTTATCGCATGTCGCAATTCCGAAAGGGTGTTCTCTTGTGGCAAAATTTGCCGGTTCTACCGGAGATGCGGATGCGGTGGACATGTCATGCAATTTGAATCGTCCAGACTGTCGGATGGAATTTACGGGTGCATTGTCTCAGGAAGCGCTGGCGGATGTGCTGCGCGCCTCGCAGGTTTTTGTCCTGCCGTCTTTCTTTGAAGGGCTGCCACTGGTGGTGCTGGAAGCCATGGCGTGTGGGTGCCGGGTCGTGGTGACCGATCTGCCGGGGCTGGATACATGGCTTCCCGCCACTCTGGAAGAAAATGGATTTTTAGAACGGGTTCCCATGCCGCGGTTGATCCGGACGGATGAACCGGTGGCCGCTGATTTACCGGAATTTGTAAAAAATCTTTCAGCGGCTATCGGCCGTCAGCTCGAACGAAGCCACCGCCGCGCATCCGACGGACAAACCTGTGTGGCATCCTGCGTAACCTCTCTGGGATGGCGCTCCATTTTCGAAAAAATCGAAATTGTTTATCAAGACGTACTGCGACAGCAAATGGCAGAAACATTTTCGAGGACATAAGGCGCACCCCTTCGGGCAAGCGTTCTTCAGAGAATGGGCGGCGCCTTCTTCACCCATATTTTCTGTAAGGCGCTGAATCCATCATCGGATATTCGGTTTCCCTCTACCGCCATCATCGCCGTATATTGTATCAGACAACGGTACAGAGGAAGCATGTCCGGCATGGTTTCTTCCATTGCCAGAATGTGGGTTTCAATGGTCTGCAGGTCGCCGCGGACCACCGGTCCGGTGAGCGCCTGATAAACCCCTGCTTTTCCGATATTGGCCAGTGTTCCCTCGATCAAAGGTTTCAGAACGTCAAACGCCTCTGTGGACGTTACGCCTGCCTGTTCGATCATCCGCAAAGCCGCTCCCATCAGCGTTACCAGAAAATTGGAGGCCACCACCGCCGCTGCGTGATAAAGCGGTTTTCCCAACGTTGCGATATTGAGGGGCATGGCATCCAGTTCTTCGACAATTCGGGTTGTCAGCGATACGGCCCTGGCATCGCCTTCGATGGCCACCCGTATGCCTTTGAACGGATTTTGCGACAAATCTACGGAAGCGAAACTTTGCAGCGGATGCATCGAGCCGATCCATGCGCCATTCCGATGCGCCGCTTCAAGGATGGTCGAGGCGTGAACACCGGAACAATGCAATACCACAGCCTCTTTCGCAAAGCCGTCATGGTGGGCGATGTCGTTGCATACGGATGCAATCATCCCATCGGGTGTCGTCAGAAACACGACATCGGCTCTGGACGTTATTTCCCAAGGGGTATCGGTAGCGGTGGGGGCATGACAGATATCCGCCACTTTCTGAGCAGATGACCTGTGAAGACTCGATGTCCCTATAACCGGCCATGATCTGTCCGAAAGCGTTTTGGCCAGGGCTGTCCCCATGCGCCCGCACCCCACAATGACAATGGATGGTTTCATGGTTTATCCTCTTGCGATAGGTTGCAATAACTTCAATAGGCGGGTTTTCCAATAAGTGAAGAACATTTTTTATGGAGATGTATCTATCTGTTCCGTCATGAAGCCTTTCAATTTTTCCTGAACATCGTCAAACGTGAGGGTGTCCAGGCAGCGACTGATTTCAGAATCTTGGCAGCCTTTTTGACGGCAGGGAACACAGGACATGGCGCTGGAAATCACCTGATGGCGATTTCCTCGAGGCGCCCAGCAAGCCTGAGATGATGGTCCGAATATTCCCAGTGTAGAAACGCCGACAGCGGCAGCGATATGGAGTGCGGCCGTGTCAACGCCAATGAACCCGCGGCATAGCGACAGCACTGCCGCCAGTTCTCCAATGGATGTTTTTCCCGCCAGATTGACGGGCCGGGATTGACACAACGCCATAAGCTGTTCGGCGCGGTCACGCTCGTCCGGCGATCCGGTAATGACGACGCCTGCGCCGTACCGAAGCTGAATGGCGTCCACCATTCTGGCGCACGCATCCATCCGCCACTCTTTATATTTCCATAACGAAAACGGATGAAAGGCGATGACGGGTTTCTCTGAAGATACCCGCTCCCGCGACCACAGGGCAAGCGCCGCCTCCCGTCTAAGGGGGGGGATGATGATGTGAGGTCGGCGGTCTTTGACATTGAGGTGAAGGGGCGCCAGGATATTCAGATTGTGTTCGGCCGCATATTGCGTCAATTCGTTTTCCGGCTGTACCAGCGTCGTGAACATCCGGTTTCGCCACAGCCCGCCGTCTTCCGCAAAACGCCCGATGCGTATGGGCGCGCCGGAAAGCCTGGCCATGATGGCGCCGCGCGTTCCGGTGCGCAGATCAACGGCTATGTCAAAATGGCTTTGGCGCAGTTCTCGAAACCAGCGGAACTGATATTCCACCGCGTTCCGGAACCCCCGGTGATCGGGTTTAACCGTCATCACAGAGGATACCCACGGACAATCTTCCATAATTTCCGTGGCCTTATCTCGAACACAGACCACAATGCGGGCGTGCGGATAATGGTCGCGCAGCGTTCGGACGGCGGGCAGCGTCAAAACGACATCCCCAATATCTCCCAGTTGAATCAGGAGGATGCCGCTCAGAGAGCGTTTGTTGCCGATATCGAGAAAAGGGACGCCGTTCAGGAAATACCCCTTTCTTTTTTGATAGCGTCATAGGCTTCCTGAATCTGGTTGAATTTGTCGTTGGCGAATTTGACAAATTCGTCGGGAAGCCCTTTGGAAAGGATTTTATCGGGATGATATTCGGAAACCATTTTACGGTACTGACGTTTGATATGATCGTCCGGATCGCCCGGCGCGCATCCCAACACCGCGTAATACTGGTTGACATCGCGGGCGTACCGTGAGCGCATCGCTGCATACTGCGCGTTGCTGAAACCAAAAATGGAAGCCGCCGACTGGATCATCCGCTCTTCGCTGGTGCTGATGCCGCCATCCGAAGCCGAAACCCGGAGCAAAATATCTATCATCAGCTCCAGCATTTGCGGCTGGACATGAAACTGGCCGTAAAACTGCGAGGCAAAGCTCTCAAACGGTTCCGGAGATTCCAGCGCGGTGTGGAAAATGTTCAGAGCGATGTGCTGATTTTCCGGGCTTAAATTCAGGTCATGCGTCATGAACTGGCGGATAGCATCCATCTCCTGACGGGACACCTGACCGTCGGCGCGCGCCACCTTGGCCAGCATGGAAAATGCCGCTACAAAAAACGTAATCTGAGATGACTCTCCATATGACAGTCTGGAAGGCGGCGCTAAATTCGCAGGGTGGGCATCGAATACGGCGTGACCAAAGACAGCTCCGGCAACCGCGCCGATCGGGCCTCCCATGGCAAAACCGATCGCGCCTCCAAGCAATTTACCCATGATGCTCATAGCTCTGTTGATATCCTTATGTGATGCGTTATGACAGCGCCGCTTCGATTTCTCTCAGAAAGCGACTTTTGCGGTTGACCTGGCCTTTACGATACATCGCAGAGGTTAAAAACAAATATTTTTCCGACCGTGTCACCGCCACATACATCAAGCGGCGTTCTTCGTTCAACCCGTCCGGGGTATCCAGAGATCGCCAGTGAGGAAAAAGCTGCTCCTCGCATCCTACGATAAAAACCACATGAAATTCAAGTCCCTTGGCGGCGTGAATGGTCGAAAGGCTTACCCCCGCGGACACGTCTTCGGCGTCGTCCTTTTTGTCTTCCCGCACCAGGGCGGCTTCTTCCAGATATTCCACAATCGTGGGTTTCAAAGAGGCCGCATAGATGAGCTGTTCGATGTTTTCATGACGAGCGGTCAAGTCCATGGCGTCCGACTTCACGTATTCCTTGAGATGATCCATGTAATGAACCCGTTCTATAACCGTCTTGAGGGCGTCCGCCGGGGCCGCATCCCGAACATCGTCCAGGAGGTCGAGAAGATTTTTCAACGCCTGATAGACTTTGGCGGTCAGAATTTTTTCATGGATTGCTTTACGCGCCGCCTCCTGAAGGCTCATGTCAAGACCTTTGATCGCCATGAGATTCTTGACAGCGCCAGGCCCCATCCCCCGCTTTGGGGTGTTGAGAATACGTTCGAACGCGGCGTCATCCTTTATGAACGCCGCCGCCGTCAGGTAGCAGTTCAAATCCAGGATTTCCTTGCGTTCAAAGAACCCCTTGCCGCCCAACATCCGGTAGGGAATGCCGGATAGACGGAGATTTTGCTCGAAAGGCAGAGAGCAGAATTTGGTGCGATATAGCACCGCCATACGGTCCATCTGAATTCCCTGACGGTTCAGACGTTTGATGATATCGCAGACCCATCCGGCTTCTTCGGCGTCATTGTCGAAATCATAGAGTTCAACCCGTCCCCCTGTTTTGTCCGAAAAACATTTCTTGTCAATTTTGTGGGAATTGTTGTCAATCAGATGATTGGCCACCTGAACGATTTCATCGGCGGATCGGTAATTCTGTTCGAGCCGGAACACTCTGGCATTTCGGTATTTTTGCTGAAAAGACAAAAAGTGATCTATATTGCTGCCTCTGAAGGAATAAATCGCCTGCCAGTCGTCCCCCACACAGAACAGTTTGCCGTCTTTCATCAAGAGACCGGTCAGTTCTTCCTGAATGTTGTTGGTATCCTGATATTCATCGCAGAGAATATAGTCGAAGGCGTTTCGGTAAAAGGTTCTGACGGATTCGTGATCGCGCAGCAAATTGCGGGTCAGAAAAAGGATATTGTCGAAATCCACAGCGTTTTTAGATTTCAGTTCCTCTTCGTAACGGGTGTAGATATCCATCATGCGTCGCCTTCCCACACGGGGTTTGCGGGAAAAATAGGCTTCCGGCGATCCGGAATTCTTGGCGTTGGAAATTTCCGCGGCGATGACCGGTACGAATGACTTGTCAATGTTCATGACACCGACCGTAATGTCCTTGATGAGCTTTTGCTGCTGGTAGGTGGCGAAAATCTGAAGCGGCGCCTGGTATCCCAACAGCGCGCAATGTTCCTTGAAAATTTTGAAACATGCCGAGTGAAATGTACGCACCCAGGGAAAGCGGTACAGGGGAATACCGGTCATATCGCCCAGGCGGGATTTCATTTCTTCCGCGGCTTTGTTGGTGAAGGTAATGGCTAAAATACGGTCCGGGGCGATGCCGTGTTCGGTTAAATAGGCGATTTTGGCGGTCAGAGTTCGGGTCTTACCGGATCCGGCCCCCGCCACCACCAGGGTGGGGGAGCCCAGATACTCGACAGCCTGCTGCTGCTGAAAAGAAAGATTCATGATATTCCAGTTAGATAGGGTAATAAAAAGCTCTGTGAAAGCGGCCAACCGCCGCCAGAATTACGATGCTCAGGAAAACCCGCGTCCAGACGCCGCGGATGTACAGGCGCTCAACCCGGAGTCTCCGAGAAAACTGGCGCAACTGATCAGCTTGTGGGTTTCAAACGACCCGCAGCAGGGACAGGGTTTGGCTTCTTCCGCATCGCTTTTGAATACGAGAACTTCAAATTGGTGCTGACATTTTTCACATTCATACTCATAGATTGGCATAAGTGTCTCCTTTGTGTTTCGATACATACCATTTTTTCAGCAGAGAGAGAGAGGAAGAGGGGTCATTCGACCGTGTATGCCGTTAAAGAGACATCCATCGCAAAAAAGATTCAGGAATGGAAGCGGTGCTTGTCATATGGTCAGTATCAGGCCCACGGGGCAATGGTCGGAGCCGACAATATCGGTGTCAATGAATGCATCTCTTAGCCAGCCTTTTTCCAGGATATCCTGAGAGACGACCATGTAGTCAATTCGCCATCCAACGTTTCTGGTTCTGGCGCCGAAACGGTATGACCACCAGGAATACTTTACCGTATCGGGATACAGGTATCTGAAGGCATCTACATACCCGTTCTGAAGCATCCAGTTCATCCATTCTCTCTCGACAAGTTTGAATCCGGAATAGGTGGCGTTGGCTTCAGGATTTTTGAGATCAATGTCATTATGGGCTGTGTTGAAATCTCCGGAAACGATAACGCTGCGTCCCTGCTGTCTGTACGCACCGACACAGGCAAAAAAGGCTTCGTAAAACTTCAATTTATAGACCAGACGATCCGCGCCCATCTGACCGTTGGGAAAATAAACACTGAAAAATATGAAATCGCCGAAATCGGCTTCGCATATCCGCCCTTCATCGTCGTATTCGGGAATGCCGATGCCGTAGCGCACCGATAGCGGCGGGATGCGTGTATAAACGGCGACGCCGCTATACCCTTTTTTGATGGTGGAATAGGACCAAAAAGCGTGATAGTCGTCTATCCGGCGCATGTCATCGGTCAGTTTGCTTTCTTGCAGCCTGGTTTCCTGAATGGCGACGATATCGGCGTTCATGCTCCTGAGAGACTGAACGAAACCTTTGCCCATAACGGCATTCAGGCCGTTGACGTTCCAGGAAATGAGCTTGATTGTCCGTTTTTGCATTTATACTCCAGGCGGTTACAAACTACGTTTTCCTTAAGCCCCCCCCCAGCGGGGGAGGGGTGGGGGTTCAAAAAGCG
>JAJYBO010000098.1 GCA_021778975.1 Deltaproteobacteria bacterium | reverse complement strand
CAGACGGCTTTGTAAAAAGGCCGCAGGCAAGGCGCGCAAATCTTGAGGAGTGATGCGTACTTATGGTACGCCGCAACGACGAAAGATGCAGCGCAACGCAGCATCCGGACTTTTTACGAAGCCGTCAAAGGTGTTTTGGGGCCGGAATCACGGCTTGCAGAAGCGCGTCCAGCCCCGTCAGAAAAAACGTGAACGCCAGCGGCTGGGCGCTTACGGTTCCTCCGAAAGCATGCGCCAGCTTCATGGCTTTATCCCGCCAGCGATTGCCACCAGTCCGGAGGAACAGGGTATTCAAATTGACCAGAGATACCGAGTTGGCGGAAGGCATCGCTCCGTCATAAAGTTCTTTGGGACGCGCCGGAAGCTCGCGAGTGTCTTCCGTCATGAAATATCCGCCGGAATCTCCATCCAGAAATTTTTCATCCATAAGCGTCTGCAAACGGACGGCTTCTTCCAGCCACCGGGAACGATGTGTGGCGTCATAGAGCGCCAGCAACCCGTAAATCACAAACGCATAATCATCGGCGAACCCCGGAATCGCCGCCTGCCCATCTCGATACCGGTGATACAGACATCCTGTGGCGTCCGAAAGCCGGCTTAACACAAAGTTCGCGGCCCGCTCCGCCGCCTGTTCGTAGTCTTTCCGGCGCAGCGGACCGGTGGCTCCGGAAAAGGCGGCGATCATCAGCCCGTTCCAGTCCGTCAGAACTTTATCGTCTTTGAAAGGATGAACCCGCCGACTGCGGATATCAAAGAGCTTTTGTCGCAGTTCTGTCCACTGGGCTTCCAGATCGCTTTCGGAGACGTTCAGTCGCTGCGCCCACCATGTCAGCGGTTTTCCGGTATGCAGGATATTGGATAAAGACGGCTTCCCGGTGGCTTCATCATGAAAATTACCCTCAGGCCGGACATTCAAAATGGATTTCCAGTGCGGAACATCAGATACAACATCATGGAATTCGTCGTCCGTCCAGACATAAAACTGCCCTTCCCTGCCCTCGCTGTCCGCATCCTCCGCCGTGAAAAAAGCCCCGGATTTAGACGTCATATCTCTCAGGACATAAGCAAAAACAGCCTCGGCCGCCTGAGCGTACAGTGGATTTTGGGTCAATTGGAACGCCCCCATGTACGCCAGCGCCGTCAACGCCTGATCGTAGAGCATTTTTTCAAAATGCGGCAGGAGCCATTGCGCGTCTGTGGAATAACGATGAAATCCGAACCCGACATGATCCCAGATACCACCGCACCTCATGGCGGAAAGAGTGGTCTCCGCCATCTTCAGCGCCGCGATATCGCCGTTTTTCTCAAAGCGTTGAAGCAGAAACAGCAGACGGTGCGGGGAAGGAAATTTAGGCGCGGGTTCAAAACCGCCGTAATCCGCGTCAAACCGTTTGCACAGTTCCGTACAGGCGGTTTCTATCGGCTGCATATCCAGAACTTCAGAGTGTTGGAACGCAAAGGATGATGCCAACCGAGCCGCAACCTCATCGGCCGCATTCAGAATCTTTGAACGCTCTGAAACCCACAGCGCCTTGATTTGACGACACAGATCCAGAACACCGATCTGACCGAAACGGCTGTCTGGCGGAAGGTAGGTTGCCGCGAAAAACGGCTTTCTGTCCGGTATGAGCAATACGGTGAGCGGCCAGCCGCCGCGGCCGCCCATCAGGTGGCAGGCCGCCATATAAACGGCGTCGATATCCGGGCGCTCCTCCCGATCCACCTTGACGCAGACAAATGTGTCGTTCAGCGCCGCCGCCACTTCCGGGTTTTCGAAAGATTCCCGCTCCATGACATGACACCAGTGACATGTGGCATATCCCACAGACAGAAACAGGGGCTTATCCGCCGCCGCGGCGGCCGCGAAAGCTTCATCTCCCCAGGGCTGCCAGTTGACCGGATTGCGGGCATGCTGCAGGAGATAGGGGCTTTTTTCGTGAATCAGTTGGTTGGTAGAGGTCATCTTGGCGCCATTATAAATTTTGGGAGATTCTATAACATCATCAACACCCGATCCGGTTTTATTTTATCGACGCGTCACTTTTTGGTAATTTCATTCATGTCCCACATAGTTCACCTCAATCCATCTGCATCAAGCTTCCCGGCTAAAACGAAAAGACGCTCCCGGTCACCGCTGCTGCAAACCTGTCCTTAAAATGCCCAGCCAGGGTGATCGCCGACCGCATTCCGGTGCAGTGGGACACAGCGATCTGCGATACGCCGAATTCCTCGATACGCTTGATGACAGGCAGGGTCATCTCCGGAGAAAAAAACATCAGATGCGTGCCGCCCAGAATGGCGCGAAGTTTCTGAATTTTCATGCTCTCACGAAGGTGATCTAAAATATTCATGACACCGGCATGAGCGCACCCCAAAAGCAGCACCGGATCGGTATCGGTTTCAATCAGGAGACTGGCGTCATCAATAATGGTATCCTGCACCACGGCATCTCCCTGCTTCAGGACAAGCTGCGGATCGTGAAGGGTCTGCTCCGGTTTGCAAGTCACGCCGGTAACAAACCACAGGCCGTCTTCCACTTTTGTGGTGCGGTCAATCCAGGTAAACGCCGCGCCAAGTGATTCCAGCTCGTTCTGCGTGGAAGGGCTTCCGATATACCTGGGTTCGCTGGCTTCAAACAGTGGACTTTTTGCCATATGCCTGGAAAAAAGCTCGGGATGTGCGGTCACATTCACAGGCCCTGTTTCCTGGATCGCCCATGCCAGCCCTCCGGTATGATCGTAGTGGCCATGACTGAGAAAAATGCGGGAAACCCCCTTGAGGGTTTTTCCCAACAGTTTCAGGTTGGATTCCAGCCCGACGCCGGATCCGGTGTCAAACAGAAAACGCTTGTTGTCCTGTTCGATCAGAGCGCTGAAGCCATGCTCTCCGATCAAAAACGGAGCGCCTGCATAATTGTCGCAAAGAATGGTGATCCGGGTTTTCAAGAGACGCCTCCTAGTGAATTCAGATTCAGAAGACAGAGGGGCAACCTCCCGGTTGTAAAAAAACCGGGAGGGAAAATACATTTCACCGGAGCTGCTCAGCGCTCCCGATAAGGGAAAGCCGCTTTCCGGTAGATTCGCGAGGGGGCAGATATTATATTTTCAGACGTGAAGCGATGGTCGCCACATGTTTTCCCTGAAAACGCGCCGCCGCCAGCTCATTAGGGCTTGGCAACCTTTCGCCGGAGCCGCCGGCGATAGTGGATGCGCCATAAGGCGACCCGCCGGTAATTTCAGTAACGCCCATCTGCCCCTGAAAACTGTAGGGCAGCCCGACAATGACAAAACCGTGATGCAGCAGCGTGACATGAAACGAGAGAATGGTGGATTCCTGTCCGCCGTGCTGGGTGGCGCTGCTGGCAAACACACTGCCGACTTTGCCGATCAGGGCGCCTTTGGCCCATAACTGCCCGGTGGCGTCCAGAAACTGACGCATCTGTCCGCACATGTTGCCAAACCGGGTGGGTGTTCCGAAAATGACGGCATCCGCCGTCGCCAGTTCATCCACCGTGCAAACCGGCACATGTGTCATTTTTTTCTGCGCGTCCGTAGCGCCCATTTTCTGAAGTACATCCTCCGGAAGCGTTTCCGGTACGCGGCGTAACACCGCTTCCGCCCCACCAACTTCTCTGACGCCTTCCGCAACCGCTTCCGCCATTTGATGAATATGCCCATACATCGAATAATACACAACGAGTGCTTTCATGACATCATTCTCCTTTTTTGAAATGCGTTGCAAAACACCCGGCTTGAAGATGTTCTTGCCGGGATTTCCGTCCTTCCAACAGCGTTTCGGCCATCATGACAGGGTTTCCTTCTTGGCATTGATAATGCGCCGTAAAATTTCATCCAGCGGGGTTTCTGGCTCATATCCGATGATATTCCGGATTTTCTCCATTCCGGGAACCCGGCGCATCATGTCTTCGAAATCTTTCCCGAACGCTTTTTCATACGGGATGAATTCAATGACGGAAGCCGAACCGGTCATGGCGATGATTTTTTCGGCCAGCGCCCGAATGGTGATTTCCTCGACGCCGCCGACATTGAACACCTCGCCCACGGCAGCGTCTGTCTCCATCAGCAGGGTAAACGCCTTGACCACATCCTTCACGTATGTAAACGTCCGGGTCTGGGAACCGTCTCCGTAAATGGTCAGAGGAACTCCGGCCAGCGCCTGATCAACGAATCTGGGGATCACCATGCCGTATGCGCCGGTCTGACGAGGCCCGACGGTATTGAAGAGCCGAGTCACGACAGCCTTAAGCCCGTTGGTGCGGTAATACGCCAGCGCCGTGAACTCGTCCATCAGCTTGGAAGCGGCGTAACTCCACCGGAATTTGCTGGAGGGGCCGTAAATGATGTTGTCGGTTTCCACCAGCGGTGCATGCAGATGCTTTCCATACACCTCCGATGTGGAAGCGATCAGCACCCTCTTTTTGAACTTGTTGCAGAGTTCCAGCACCTTTTCGGTTCCCTGAATATTGGTGCGAATGGACTCCAGAGGCTTTTCAAGGATCGTGCGCACGCCGACGGCGGCCGCCAGATGAAACACGACGTCGCAGGTGCCGGTCAATTCCAGCATGATGTCATGATTTAAAATGGTGTCTATGGTGACAAACACCCGATCTGAAAACCGCGGTTCATGAAGAAAGGTTTTCAGGTTGTCCATGGAGCCGGTTGACAGATCGTCAATGATATAGACGTCGTCGCCTCTTTCAAGGTATGCCTCGGCCAGGTGGGATCCGATGAACCCCGCCCCGCCGGTAATCAGTACTTTCATGATGATATTCCTTGCATCGGCTTATTGAAGCCGAACCGTTTCAATACGTGAAACACCCGTCTTCATAGATGGTCAGCGATCTGCCGCTTGCCAAATGCGCCTGGACGCGCTTGGGTTCGGTGTTCACCATGTCCCAGTGAATGGCGGAATCGTTGAACCCCAATTTTTTCTTGAGATTCGGGGTCAGTTCGGCGGGATTTCCGTTATACGTATCGGCGTACGAGGCCCCCAGAGCCACATGACAATTGCCATGCGGCCCTCCGAAATTTTCATCAAACAGGGTGTGGGCCATAAACCGGTCTATATTTGAAAACCGTTTGTCGGTCAGCGAAAACTCGCCCAGCCGGTTGGCCCCCGGATCGGTGGCAAGCTGATTCACGACAAAAGGCTCTCCGGCGCCCGCGGAAATATGGATGGCCGCACCGTCTTTAAATTCCAGGCGGACGTCGTTCACATAATTGCCGTTCCGGTAGGACGGCAGATTGGCGAAATACACACCCCGCGTACCGCGCCAATCCGGAGACACAAACAGCTCGAAACTGGGAATATTGTGCCCGGTAACGCCCACCCACTTGCGCCGCCCGCCCGGCGTGATTTCCAGATCAATATGCTCGGATTCGATATGAAAATACCGGACATCCATACGGTTCAGCCACGCCTGAATTTTCCGGGACTTCCGATAAATGGCCTGCCATTCGGCCACCGGATTGTCATGATCCAGAAAACAGGCATGGACGATCTGCTGCGTATAGTCGTCCAAAGATATATCCGCACGTCGGGCCTGCTCTTCGGTGGGCAGCATGCACAGTGTCCAACTGAAGTCGCCGGACGCCTCCCGCTGGTTCAGAATATCGCGGATATATTTTCTGGCGACGGCGGCCTTGCCGATTTTAAGAGAATCCACCTGATTCAAATGGGTGATGGATTCTGGCGCCAGCAGATAAATGCCGCCTTTGATAGCACTGAAAAACTCACGGTCCCCGGGCGGCTGAAATATAAGCTGCCGAGGGCCGGAAATCTGATAGAAATTCTTCTCCATTTCCGGCGACAGCGTCACCCGCGGCACTGGATTCAGCCCCATTTGCAGGAGGTTGGCGTGAAGCACCTCGGCAAACGGCGTCGCCAAAGCGTCGTAACGAATCAACACGATATCCTGCTTGCGGAATGGCTTGGTCCGCGAGGCTTTCAGCCCCCAGATCAATATGTCCGCATAACGTTGAAGATATATTTTTGAAAGCGTCGTCATATCCGTTGCACCACCAAAATCAGGGATGCTCCTCTTTCAGGAAAAGGTTGTGATATTCAGTATCGGACAAGTGCGATCTCAGCAGACGGTTGATAAGCTCGAAGATTTCCTCCATGTCCTCCTGGCGCAGGGAAGGAATCAGCCGTTTCAGCAACTGATCGTCCGAGAATTTCTGAAGATAATACATCACGGTATTTTCGTCGGTCTGTCGGTCAAGGCCGAACCCCACCAGACCGGTGTACATTTCTACAAAATTATGGGTATGCTGTTTCATGAACATCCTCTGGATTTTTGAACATCTTTTTCACCATGGGGGTCAGAAAACCACTTTCCGCTTTCCGACATTTTCCTAGATAATGGAAAACAATCGGAAGGTCAAGTAGAGCGACCTGTCAGTCAAACAGTCATGTAATCTTTACATCATTGACATCACCTGCCAATTTATTTAAGGTTAATAAAATTGACCAATACCTTTCAACGGGCGAAGCCCCTTCTCCCGCAACATTCACGATTGTTCAGGAATTGTTATGACGCAATTTCAAACGGTATATATTTTCCCCACCATCCCGGATTCTCTGAAGTTTCTGGACGAGCTTTCCAGAAATCTCTGGTGGAGCTGGCAGCGCGACGCGGTCGAACTCTTTCGCAGAATAGATCCTCTGCTATGGCGCAACTCCTATCGAAATCCCATTTATTTTTCCACATTGATTCCACAGGACAGACTTCTGGAACTGTCCCGCGATGAAAGTTTTCTGGCGCATCAGGCGCGGGTGAAGGCGCGCTACGAAGCCATGATCCAATCCGCGCCAGAAACATCTGCTCCGGTTTTTGGCGAGAACGAAACCGTCGCTTATTTTTCGATGGAGTTCGGCATTCATGAAAGCCTGCCCCTGTTTGCAGGCGGGCTGGGAATTTTAGCCGGAGATCATTTGAAGTCCGCTTCAGACATGAAAATCCCCCTGACCGGCGTCGGCCTTTTTTACCGTCAAGGATACTTTCATCAATATCTGGACTATGACGGATACCAGCAAGAATCCTATCCCAGAACCGACATGTACTCAATTCCCCTGGAACATGCGCTGGATACAGACGACAATGAAGTCCGCATATCGGTCGAGGGGCCTGAAGGCATCATTCACGCTGTGGTGTGGAAGCTGAAGGTCGGCAGAATTCCCCTGTATCTCTTAGACACCAATATCAGAGACAACCCACCTGAAATAAGGGATATTACATCGAGTCTCTATACCGGAGACCAGAAAAAACGCCTGGCCCAGGAAGTGCTTTTAGGCATTGGTGGTATGCGCGCCCTGACGGCGATGGGAATACACCCTACCGTGTGTCACCTGAATGAAGGTCACTGCTCGTTTGCCGGCATCGAACGCCTGGCGTTTTTCATGTCTCATTACCATATGGATATCAAAACAGCGCTGGAAGTGGTTCCTCGATCAACGATATTTACCACCCACACACCGGTGGCCGCGGGTCATGATGAATTTCCGGCATATCTCGTCAAACCATATTTGGTTCCACTTCAAGAAAAGCTCCAGACATCCGCCGAAGAGATGATATCCTGGGGACAGCCCATCACCGCAACGCCGGAACAGCCGTTTTCCATGTTCGTGCTGGGGCAGCGGATGGCCCAGTTCTGCAACGGCGTCAGCCGACTGCACGGCAAGGTCGCGCGCCGCATGTGGACGCACATCTGGCCACAGGTTCTGGAAAGCGACATCCCGATCACGCACATCACCAACGGCGTTCACATTCCCACCTGGATTTCCAACGAAAACGCTCTGCTGTTCGAGCGCTACATTGGTCCGGAATGGCACATGAATCTCCAGAATCCGGCTGTCCTCAAAAGATTCGATCATATTTATGACGAAGAACTCTGGAGAGCGCATGTCATGAACCGCTCCCGACTGGTCCGCGTCTGCCGTGAAATGATGAAAGCCCAGTACCAGCGGCGTCACGCCCCCATGTCCAAAATGAAAGACGCGGAATCCGTGCTGGATCAGGATATCCTCACAATCGCCTTTGCCAGACGGTTCGCTTCCTATAAACGCGCCTATCTCATCTTGCAGGACCCAGAGCGTTTTGAGGCTATTTTGAACTCTGAAAAACATCCGGTGCAGTTTGTTTTCTCCGGAAAAGCACATCCGCGCGACACGGAAGGTAAGGATCTGATCAAACGCCTGCTCGAGTTCGCCCGAAAACCGAATGTCCGACGACGGATCGTATTTCTGGAAGACTACGACATCCATATCGCCCGTCATCTGGTTCAGGGCGCGGATGTCTGGCTCAATACCCCGCGGCGTCCGTTCGAGGCCTGCGGCACTTCCGGCATCAAGGCCGCCATGAACGGCGTACTGAACGTCAGCATCATGGACGGCTGGTGGGATGAAGGCTATTCCCCAGACAGCGGATGGCAGATCGGCGATGGCTTCGATTATACGGATCCGGGGTATCAGGACTTACTGGACAGCCGCTCTCTTTACAGCGTTCTCGAAAATGAAGTCATCCCCTGCTTCTACGACAGAGACAAGGGGGGCATACCGATGGAATGGATCCGGATGATGAAATCCTCCATGAAAATGGCCATGCAGCATTTCAGCAGCCAGCGGATGGTGAGTGATTATCATGAACGGTTTTATATCCCCGGCGCCAAACAAACCCTGGTGCTGATGGAAAACGACGCCGAAATGTCAAAACAGTTGTCCGCCCGTCGCGCGCGGCTTCAATCCTGCTGGAAGCAGATACATATTATGGCGCCGGTGGTCATGAACCCCAAAAAGTATTATCGTATCGGGGATGCGTTCCGGGTAACGGCCGCCGTTCACCTGGGGGTACTCACGCCAGAAGAAGTGAATGTCGAACTGTGCATGGGTATTCCCAGAACCATTGACGAACTTGACAGCGTCCAGGCCGATATCATGACCGTAAGCAGCGATCTGGGCGACGGCCAGTATCTGTATGCCTGCACCACTACCTGCTCCATATCCGGCCGCCTCGCGTTTACCGCACGGGTAATGCCGCATGGAGACGACTGGATCAAATTCACCCCGGGCCTGATTACCTGGGCATGAACAATTCACGCTCGATGACGTTCGGCACAAATATCATCATTCACACAACAGGATACTGTAACTATGCCGTCACCCCGAAACCCCCGAATTTTGATCGTAACGCCTGAAGTCACATATCTGCCAAACCGCATGGGAAGTCTTGCTTCCTATCTGACAGCCAAGGCCGGTGGGCTTGCGGATGTGTCCGCCGCCCTTGTTAATGCGCTGTTCGATCAGGGGGCCGACGTCCATGTTGCGATGCCCGATTACCGGGCGATTTTCAGCGAGGGCATGGCGCCCTTCCTGCGAAAAGAACTTCAGGCCATCAAAAACAAGATGCCGCAGGAAAGGATCCATCTGGCCGAAGACCGTGCTTTTTTTTATAAGAACCGGGTCTATTCGGATCACTGGATGGAAAATATCAAGATGGCGCTGGCGTTTCAGCGGGAAGTCATCAACAACATCGTGCCCCGTGTTCAGCCCGATCTGATTCA
>JAJYBO010000097.1 GCA_021778975.1 Deltaproteobacteria bacterium | reverse complement strand
GGCGGTGGAGCTGACAGCGGAGCGGGTGCAGCATTATCGCAATCTTGGGGGCTTCGGCATGATCAAAACCGGCCGTACCAAGATTGATACACCTAAAAAAATGTCGCTGTCACGGGAAACCTGCAAGAAATTGGGGCTTGACGCCCTGGTGATCGTGGGCGGCGACGATTCCAATACGAACGCGGCGTTTCTGGCTCAGGAACTCTATGCAGATGGCATTCAGGTGATCGGTGTTCCCAAAACCATTGATGGCGATGTTCAGGTGCGGGATGCCGCCGGAAACGTTTTGTGCGCGGTGTCCTTCGGGTTTCACTCCGCGGCCAGAGCCTTCGCCCAGGAAGTGAGCAATCTATGTACGGATTGCAGTTCTGACATGAAGTACTGGCATATCTGCAAGGTGATGGGCCGGTCAGCCAGTCATCTGGCGCTGGAGGTGGCGCTTCAGACCCACGCCAACATCACGCTGATCGGCGAGGATGTGGCCGGTTATGTGGATCAGAAACGAATCGAGGCCGCCGAGAAATCAGGCGCCATAGATTACACGGCCTATGGCATCACGCTGCGCCATCTGTCGCGGGTGGTATGCGACGCCATTGTCCGGCGGGCGGCGGTCGGCAAGAATTGCGGCGTGATGGTCATTCCGGAGGGTATTCTGGAATTCATCAATGAAATTCAGGTGTTTATCATCAAACTGAACACCATTATCGGCGAATACAACCGCACCCATGACACGGATTTTCATTCCGATTTCGTGCTGCTCGAAGAAAAGCGGGAGTATCTCAGACGTCTGGCCAAAACCTACTACGAGACAGGCGATGTTTCGGTATGGAATACGCGGGATGACGATCTTTTCAACGACATTCCGGATTTTTTTCAGGAAGGGTTGCTGCTGGAGCGGGACAGCCACGGCAATTTTCAGTTTTCCCTGGTGGAGACCGATAAGGTCATCATGGGGCTGGTGAAGGATTATTTGAGTATTCTCAAGGAAAAAGGCGTTTACAAGATGGGCATTGAGCGAGGATATTATCGTCAGATATTGCTTAACGCCGGTATGGATCCAGACGTTTATGGTCATGTGCTGTTCAGAAATTATGACGATGCGGCGTATCTGCTGGTCAAGGAAAGCATCATGTCCCTGAAAACCCTGAAGCAGGCGCTCATCAAAGCCAATCTGATTGATGAAAGTCAGGGAATTCCCCCTGTGGTTGAGAAAATTTACAATAAATCCGCGCCCCAATTCAAAACGCAAACCCACTTTTATGGCTACGACGGGCGGGGCAGTATTCCTACAGAGTTTGACTGTGTTTATACCTGCAATTTGGGCTGGACAGTGTTCAGCCTGATCGCAAACGGCGCGACAGGACAGATGGCGGCGATCCGCAATATAGAGAAAAAATTTGTGCAATGGGAGCCTATTGGTGTTCCCATCGCACCGCTGATGCACCTTGAAGAACGCAATGGCAGGTTGTCTTTGGTGCTGGAAAAAAGTCTGGTGGATGTGCAGTCTCCGGCGTTTTTGATTACGAAAGCCCTGCGCGAAAAATGGCTTTCTGCGACCCCAGGGGACGATGATTACCGGATTCCGGAACCAGTGCATTTTACGGGGAATGTGGATGACGACCGGCCGCTGACCCTGCTGTTAAACGATATCAGGGAACAGAATTGACGACTTCGTCAGAAGGTGACATTGACCACCAGAAGGAATTTCACATGGAAATGATGGATTCTTCATCCTTAAAGGGGCAATTTCTCATTGCAATGCCGAATATGAAGGACAGCAATTTTACCCAGACGGTGATATGTATTTGTGAGCATACCCCGCAAGGAGCTGTTGGTATTGTCATCAACCGTATTCATCCGCAATTGATGGCAAAAAATGTTTACGATGAAATCCGGATGGAATATTCGCCCCAAAGTGCATCCATACCTGTTTATGTCGGTGGCCCTGTGCGCATGGGAGAAATTTTCATCCTGCACCGGAAGCCATTTAAATGGAAAGGCTGTTTGATGGTGACCTCAACACTGGCGATGAGCAATACAACGGATATTCTGTCAGAAATCGCTCAGGAACGGGGGCCTGCGTCATATTTGCTGTCTCTGGGATGTGCTGGATGGGGCCCGGGGCAATTGGATGCCGAAATTCAAGATAATGTATGGTTGACCAGTGAAATATGGGAGGATGTGATATTTGATGTTCAGGCCGACCTGCGATGGAATGCCGCTTTAAAAAAACTGGGTGTCAATCCGCTGCTTTTATCTTCGATCGCAGGTCATGCCTGATGGTGATTCATCTTTGACGATTTTGCTCACGGCCAGAAGATGGCGTCCTTTGTCGGCATCTCATGATACGCCTCATTCATCAGCGCTGGTGGGTGGTGCTGTTGGATTTTGGTTTTTTACAGACTCGTCATTTTTGTCCTGCCCCAAATCCTGCCCCGGTTCTCCTTTTGATTTTGATTTGGGCTTCTTTTTTTTCAGACATATCCTGTCTTTTCGAACAAAGGCGCAGAGCTTTGGATTATAGTATTCTTTGCAATTCAAGGGATTATACAGCGGACATTCAGGATTTTTTTCTGACATCGTTCAAATTCCCCCATTGTCATTTTTTATTGAATATATCATAAATACATAGCGTTTACAAGATATTATGTCTATTGCTCATATAATGGGCAATAGAGTCGTTGTTCACCCGCCAAAATGAGGCGGAAGTATGTGCGTTGGAATGACCGGAAGATACAGCGCTGTCGCCGATAAATCCATCGAACGTCAACGCAATAGTGATGGTTTTTCTTGCAAAAACAATTTATAATACGATAAACAGCGCATGAAAGATATCCACTGTTTTTCTTGATGACCATAGAAGAAAGGACTGGCATGTATTGCCGTCAAAGAACGCTGGCAGGCATTGCAAGCTGCTCCGGCATTGGGGTTCATTCAGGCAGAAAAGTAAGCCTGACAATAAAACCCGCTCCGGTAAATCACGGTATAAAATTTGTCCGAACCGATCTGCTGGATTCGCCCCAAATATCGGCCCGGTTCAATCGGGTGGTGGACACCAGTCTGGCTACGGTGATTGGTTCTGAAGGGTTTATTATATCCACTATCGAACACCTGATGGCCAGTTTTGCAGGGCTTTCGGTGGATAATGCGCTGGTGGAGGTCAACGCGCATGAAATGCCGATTATGGATGGCAGCGCGGGGCCTTTCACCCGGTTGATACAGGCGGCAGGCATTCAGGAGCAGGACGCCCCACGGTGTGTATTTGTGGTCAGAAAGCCTATTTCTTTAGAAAAAGATGGTAAATCCGTTTCCATATTTCCATATTCTGGTTATAAAATAACCTGTTCCATTGAATACGATCACCCGCTGATTCGCCGGCAGACTTTTTCGGCGGATATTACGGAACAGCTCTTCATAAAAGAAATCAGCAGCGCAAGAACTTTCGGATTTTTCCATGAAATAGAGTATTTGAAAAAAGTTGGCCTGGCCAGAGGCGGTTCGTTGGACAATGCTGTCGTGGTGGCTGCCGAGAGCGTCCTGAATGAGGACGGGCTTCGGTTTCCTGACGAATTTGTGCGGCATAAGATTTTGGATTGCATCGGCGATTTTTCGCTCTTGGGGCTTCCCATTGTCGGACACATTGTCACCCATAAATCCGGACATGCCTTTCACCATGAATTTCTTGAAAAATTTTTTCTCGAAAAATCATACTGGGAAACCTGTACACTTTCCGACAATTGCGACACCACTGATTTCAATGCCCATTGCTGCTAAAAACCGCTTGCGAATGCGTCGGTTGACACTGTCCGCCATTGCCATTTTACTGACGCTGGTGTTTGTGCTTCAGACACCTTTGGCGGCCCAAAATGCAACCCTTTCCAATATCATCATCACCAACACCAATACCGACCTTCTGGTGTATTTAAATGTGGATGGCGCTTTTCGGGAACAGACTGTTGATGCTATCATGAATGGCGTTCCCACATCATTTTCGTTTTTTATTAAGTTGTTTCAGAAACGTGCATTTTGGTTCGATAAGGTCGTGGCGGATGTCGAGGTCACGAATTCCATCAAGTTCAATAACTTGAAGAAGGAATTTGTTGTGGAGCGTTCCTGGGAAAACAATGTTCCCCGAACGGTCCAATCCCTGGACGCAGCGAAAAAACTGATGTCCGATTTGGATGGGTTAAAACTGGTTCCGTTGAGCAGTCTCAAAAAAGGAAATCAGTATCAGCTCAGGGCCAAAGCTCAGCTCAGCAAGGTCATCCTTCCTTTTTATCTGCATTATGTATTGTTTTTCGTTTCTCTCTGGGATTTTGAGACGGACTGGTACACCATTGATTTTATCTACTGAGGCAAGGCGCGCATATCCTGAGGCGTGAGGCGTACTTATCGCTGCAACGACGAAGGATGCAGCGCAACGCAACATGCGGGCTTTTTACGAAGCCGTCAAAATTGCAGGGGCGGTTCTTCGCCGCGAAGCAGCCTTTGAATATTGCTTTTGTGCCGGATGATGATCATGATCGCCATAAATCCGGCGCACAGGAGCGCCGGAAACGGCAGACCCGCCACATGAACCGCAAACGGTAAAAATGTCGCAGCGGTCATGGAGGCTACCGATGAGCGACTGGTGAGGCATACCATGAGGACATACACAAGAAATGCCGTTCCTGTTGCAGCCGGAGATATGACGACAAAACATCCGGCTGCTGTCGCCACGCCCTTGCCGCCATTTTGCCCTCGCATGTACAGAGGGTGGAGATGCCCGATAAACGCAGCGATTGCCGTGATATACATGGCGCTGTCGCGCCACATGCCCGCCGGAATGACGGCCAACGCCAGATACACCGGAACGCCGCCTTTGGCCATGTCCGCCAGTAGCGTTATCAGCCCCAGCGTATTGCCGGCGATTCTGCGGACATTGTTGGCGCCAATATTGCCGCTGCCGGTTTTTAGAAGATCATTTTGCGTGAAAAGCCGCGTCAGGATCAGCCCGCACGGAATGGATCCCAGCAGATATGCAACGAGTACAAGCGCCATTATGTGAAAAAACGTCATATACGCTCCCAGGGAATTTCCGGCAAATCCGTTTCCGACATGGCGATTTCCCGAATGGTTTTTCCACTTTTGAATGCTTTCCGGGCGATGTCCGCAGCTCTGTCGTATCCGATAAACGGTGTCAGCATGGTCGCGATATACAGGCTGCTTTGAATATGATGCAGGCAAACATCCGCGCGGGGGCGAATACCCGCAATGCAGTTGTCCGAAAAAGCAGCGATGGCTCTCGAAAGCAGGGATATGGATTGCAGCAGGGAGTGAACCATGAGCGGCATCATGGTGTTCAACTGAAAATAGCCACCCTGTCCGCAGAGGGTAATGGTCGCGTCATTACCGATGACCTGCGCGGCCACCTGAATCACAACCTCTGGTATGACCGGGTTGATCTTTCCGGGCATGATCGAGGAACCGGGTTGAAGCTCCGGCAATTCGATCTCTCCAATGCCACATCGAGGCCCTGAGGCCAGCCACCTTATATCATTGGCGATGTGGGTCAGGCTGACGGCAATGGTTTTGAGCGCTCCACTGGTTTCAACGCCTGCATCTCGTGCGGATTGCGCCTCGAAATGGTTTTGGGCTTCGACAAATGTCAGCCCGGTAATATCCGAAATGCAGCGAATGACACGACCCGCGAAATCCGGATGGGTATTCAGTCCTGTGCCAACGGCCGTGCCGCCCAGCGCCAGTTCGCTCAGACTTTCCGTGGCAGACGTTGCACGGCGAATCCCCAATTCGATCTGTCGGGCGTATCCGGAGAATTCCTGACCGAGCGTCATGGGAACGGCGTCCTGAAGATGGGTTCGTCCTAATTTGGGGACGTTCTGGAACTCGATCGCTTTTTGGGACAATGTTTCTTTCAGGTGTTCCAGCCCTGGCAGCAGCCTGTGAGATATCTCCATCAGGACAGTTATGTTCATCGCGGACGGAAATACGTCGTTGCTGGATTGCCCCAAATTTACATGATCGTTGGGATGAACCGGTTTTTTCCCGCCCCTCAGGCCGGTCAGCAGTTCATTGGCCCGGGAAGCGATGACTTCATTGACATTCATGTTGGTGGATGTCCCGGAGCCGGTTTGAAACACATCCACCACAAATTCCGCATCCAGTCTGGCGTCTATCACTTCCTGAGCGGCTTTCTGAATGGCGCTGGCCATATATGTATCTATAAGCCCTAATTCTGCATTCACCTTCGCGCCGCATTGCTTGATCAGCGCCATCGTGTGGATAAAGGACGCTGGAAACCCCAACCCGCTAATACGGAAATTTTCTACGGCTCTCTGGGTCTGGGGACCGTAATAGGCATATTCCGGAATCTGGACAACACCAAGACTGTCCGTTTCTGTTCTGTATGTCATCGAACGGAGATATCCTCGGAAAAGGGGTTTATACCATCACACAGGGCAACTGCACCGGGTTGCCCCCTGCATAATCACAACTCGTCTTCGACATCTACCGCATCATCATCGGCGATCTTGATGGACGAATCTATTTTGATGTCATCCGATTCATCGGATTCGCCGTCGAAGTCATCGTCCAGAATATCGTCAATGACTTCGGAGTCATCGTCTTCGAGGTCATCCACCATGAAGTCTTCGGACATGATTTCTTTGTATGACGCTGCCGGTTCGTCAATGATAACTTCCATTGGCTCCGTCTGAGGACTTTCATAAAATATCATTATCTGTTCGGCGATTTTCTCTGCATGACCTCTGGGCGGATACATATTTTTCGTTCTGAGAGCGATAATGACTTTTTCTTTGCCACTCTCGATGGCGGTCGCCATCCGCGCATCGTCGTAACTCTCTTCACACAGGAGCGATAGAACATCTTTATCCAGCTCGCCAAATTCTTGTATAATCAAGCGATTGGTATTGTTCTCCTTGAGAATTCTGAATTTTTGTTTCATTCCTTTTTTCTCCTCAGGTATTCAAACGTGCAAACAGATTGCACGGATATTGATATATTGTCCGTTCAGCGAACTCGTTCAAGATATGTCTGGTAGGTATGACGGATACCTTCCGGCAGGGAGATACGCGCCTTCCAGCCCAGAGCGTTGATAAGAGAAACATCCAGCAGTTTCTGAGGCGTTCCGTCCGGTTTGGTTACATCCCATGTCACCTGACCGAGATATCCCACTTCGGCCCGAACGGTTTCGGCCAGTTTTCTAATGGTCAAATCTTCACCGCTGCCAACGTTGATATGGCTGATATTTCCGTTTTTGCAGGCGGAGGTGTAGGCGCTGTCCTCCATTTCCATCACGAATTTTGCCGCTGACGCCATATCGTCCACATGCAGAAATTCACGACGCGGGGTTCCGGTACCCCAAAGCATCACCTCTGGTTTGTGATTTGCTTCAGAACCCGCTCGAAATTCCGGACTGTCGGCGGAACGATATTCAGAGGGTATTCCCAGGCTGGAACGCAACGTGTCCGGAATATCGCCATAGGTCCGATCATCTGTTGCAACTGCTTTCCAGTCGCCCATTGAAGCCAGCTTCGCCAGATGAAATTTTCGGATCAGCGCCGGAAGTACATGCGAATTTTCCAGATCATAGGTGTCGTTGGGACCGTAGAGATTGGTGGGCATGATACACCGGTAGCGCGTGTTATACTGGCGGTTGTAAGATTGACACAACTCGATTCCCGCAATTTTGGCGACAGCGTAAGGCTGGTTGGTCGGTTCGAGTGGCCCTGAAAGCAGGCTTTCCTCCTTGAGTGGCTGAGGGGCAAGCTTGGGATAAATACAGGAGCTCCCCAGAAACAGCAGGCGCATGATGCCGGCGCTGAATGCCTCGTGAATGACGTTACATTCCATCATGAGGTTCTGGTAGATAAAATCCGCCCTGTAAGTATTGTTGGCCCAAATACCGCCCACTTTGGCCGCCGCCAATACGATCTGATCAATGGGTTCCGTTTTGAAGAAATGCCGCACGGCCTGCTGATCCAACAAATCTAATTCCGCATGAGTTCGGGTGATTATGTGACAATATCCGTCGGATTCGAGCGCCCGGACAATGGCGGAACCTGCCATCCCGCGGTGACCCGCCACAAAAATCCGCGATGTTTGCGTTAGAGGAGCGATGCTCATCGTGAAAATCCCCATCGAATCATTCAAAATAGTTATAGGTTTGAAAACCTTCTTTTTCCACGAGATAGTCTTTTTGCGCTTCTTTCATATCTTTCAACACCATGTTCCGGATCAGGCTTTCAAAATCCATTTTGGGTTTCCATCCCAGCACGTTGTGGGCCTTTGACGGATCCCCCAGAAGGTAGTCAACTTCCGCGGGTCTGAAATATTTGGGATCAATTCGCACCACAACCTGGCCGGGTTCAGGCAATTTCTTGACGTCTTTCATCCGTTCTCTGGCCTGGACCGCTGTAGAGGGATCTATGAACTCGATGATGCCAACCTCGTCAATTCCGGAATCTTTCCAGATCAGGTGAATACCTGCGACACCAAAGGCTTTTTCGACAAATTCACGCACCGTATGGGCTTCACCGGTAGCGATCACGAAATCTTCAGGCGCGCCGTGTTGCAGCATCAGCCACATGGCTTCGACATAATCGCCAGCATACCCCCAGTCTCGCCGGGAGTTCAGGTTGCCCAGATAAAGCCCGTCCTGAAGCCCCAGGCATATTCTGGCCACGGCCCGTGTAATTTTGCGGGTGACAAAGGTTTCGCCGCGAATCGGGGATTCATGATTGAACAGGATGCCGTTACAGGCGAACATCCGGTACGCCTCGCGGTAGTTGACGGTTATCCAGTACGCATAGACTTTGGCCGCGCCGTAAGGGCTGCGGGGATAAAACGGCGTTGTCTCTTTTTGGGGAATTTCCTGAACTTTGCCGAACATTTCGCTGGTAGATGCCTGATAAAACCGCGTGCGAGATTCCAGCCCAAGAATCCGGATGGCTTCCAGAATACGCAGTGTTCCCAGAGCATCGGAATTCGCCGTGTATTCCGGCGTTTCAAAAGAGACCTGCACATGGCTCTGGGCGGCCAGGTTGTAAATTTCATCCGGACGTGTTTCCTGGACAATCCGGATCAGATTGGTGGCGTCCGTCAGATCTCCATAGTGCATGAAGAAGTTGACATTGCTTTCATGCGGGTCCCGGTAAAGGTGATCCACCCGCCGGGTGTTGAATGACGAGGCCCTTCGTTTGATGCCATGTACTTCATAGCCTTTTCCCAAGAGGAATTCCGCCAGATAGGCGCCATCTTGACCTGTAACACCTGTAATCAATGCTCGTTTCATTGTCTTTCCATATTGTGTTTTGATGTGGTGTGTTCTGATACGCTGAACGGTTACAATTTGTGTTTTTTTATCCCCATCCCGGCTCCTTGCGTCATTCCATATGCGGCTGTTCCGATGGCAGTGCGCGAAATTTGACGGGTGGACGTATGGATCTGTCGGCGCGGGTGATCAATACCGTTGCTGTCGTGGCTTCCGCGTGCAGCACCAGTAGAGAGCCGAAATCCACTTTGTCTCGTATGGGCGGGGGAACGGAAGACCTGTCGTTTGGACTTTTTTGGGCGATATCACCGGGGG
>JAJYBO010000096.1 GCA_021778975.1 Deltaproteobacteria bacterium | reverse complement strand
CTCTTTCTGACAGCATGCGCTGAGACGGTTCAGATAACATTTCTGCGTGCAGGTTTCCATAAAATAAGTGTGCAGAAAGGCGGCGACATCTTTGCGGAAATCCAGATATTCGGCGCACTTCGCTTTCAGCGCCGCGCGGATGTCCGCTGAAAGCATGTGCAGGTGTTCCGTCACCATCGAAACAGCGTCGTACTGCTCTTTTTGATAGTCGCTGATGGCGTTCAGTGGCTGCATTCTCCGTCTGGCCCGTGACCGGCGCAGGTGAAATCCATGTTGAATTCAATGAGTTTTCCGGCCTTGATCTGTTCAAGATTTTGGGACACCGTGCCTTCCGCAGCCTTATATACCGTGATGCCGGCGCTGATAAGTTTCTGCAATGCGCCCTTGCCGATGCCGCCTACGACGATGGCGTCCGCGGGCTTTCCGTTCAGCGCCTTCAGAGGCTGGCACTGACCGTGAACATGATCTTTGTCCGGGTTGACGACGCCTTCAAATACACCGGTTTCGGTATCCGCGATGATAAAAAACGCCGCGGAACCGAAATGGTTGTAAACGGTGCTGGCAAGCCCCAGGTTCTGCTGGGTGGGAAATGCGACTTTCATGGGATGAAATCCTTATTTTGATGGATGAGAGAATGTAATGGCGGAATGTTCTCCGCACTATCGAAGGGGCTATTCATAGCAGTATTGTGAGAATGTATCAACCCCTCCTCGCTCTGGGGAGGGAGCTTAAGGAAAACGCAGTTTGTAACCGCCTGGAGTATGATATCCGTTCAAAGTATCCCTTCTTGAGAATACATATTCTCCCGTTGAGGGGGGGGGACTTTCCCCAAATGGTTGTTCTACAGGTGTTCGGCATATTTTTGCAGGTAGTCTCGGACGCGAACTTTCTTGAGGGTGCGGCGTGAACTCATATAACGGACGGTTCCAAAAACAGGGCGTCTGGGTCCCCACGCTCGATCATAACGCCCCAACACCCAGAAGATGCCTGAAAGCGAATTGGGATCC
This sequence comes from Deltaproteobacteria bacterium, assembly GCA_021778975.1. GTDB lineage: Bacteria > Desulfobacterota > Desulfobacteria > Desulfobacterales > Desulfatirhabdiaceae > RAAP-1. The sequence goes on along the minus strand of JAJYBO010000096.1, from coordinate 8,622 downwards.
CTGCCGTCCAGCGCATAACGGTTGTTGAGTTCCATCATGATGGACAGCGCGGTTTCAGGAGATTTTGACCAGTGCAGAATCTTTTTCCCCCACAACATTCTAAGATAATTGTGAATCCGACCTTCATGCAGGAGCTGCCGCTGAGCGGCGTTCCATAACGGGTCGTGAGTGGCCGCGTTTTCGAAGTCTTCGAGGCTGTAGTTGTATGGCCGGGGATCCGCAGCGTGAGATGCGAGGGTTTTCAGCGCCCACTGCGGCAGGGCGCCGTAGCGGTCATCCCCATCCGCCAGAAATGTCCAGTTGAAGCCGATTTCCCGCCAGACGATCAGCTCGTCCAAAAATGCTTCCGCACCGTCTCCGATGCCCCAGAATCCGGAAGCGCTGCCGGTGATGTGCTTGCCGAAGCGATCCGGCGCCCCGTTTTCCTGCTGAAGTATCCGATTCAAAATGTCATGGCTCGCAATAAACCCGAAATGAAGATACGGTGACAGATGGCTGGTGGCGTCCATATCCGGGTGTTGCCGCGTCTGATGATAGGTTGTCAGCGACGGCAGAAAGCCGTTTAAAATATCCTGCGCCGCAACATATCCGCCCTGAAGGGTTACAGGTTTTACCGTGTGGTCTATCGGCAGTGTGGCGAGAAAATCTGGCGCGGCGTCTAAATATACCGGTGGCGCCGGCGGCCATTGCGACAGAATATCGTTTGGCGGCGGAGCTGCGTCCGGAAAGCTGCCGGCGGTCGCCAATGGGTCGGCATTCGGTGCGTCATGAAGAAACGCTATGATGCGGTGCTGCATCCACCGGCGGAATGAATGCGCTGTGGTAAAAATCCGATCACCGGCCCTGAGCGGAACAATGCCATTGCTGTCAAGTTTCTCCATCCGCACCGAAGAAATTCGGGCGGCGGCTGTTATCATCCGGGGCAGAAAGAAACCAGGATAATCATCGGTGACAACCACGCATGCTATATGACTCAGGGCCGCCAACAGCCCTTTGCCGCTCTTTGGCCGGGTTTCGACGAAAGGGTAATAGAAAACCGGTGTGGTCTGAAACGCCTTCCGGTTGGCGTTCATTCCCTGAAGGATAAAGGCGTGAAACCTGTCGCTGGCCCAGGGATAATCGCAGCGCAGCGCTTCGAGAACTATCAGGGGTTTTTGGAGCCTGACAGCGAACTCCACGGCTCTTTGAAGCGAAAAGTTGCAGCAGGGCCTTCGGAATGCCGTCATCCAGTAAAGGACAAAGCGTCCCTTCGGATTGACCGGCGCATCATTGGCCGGGCGGATCCGAATATCCGGGACAGGTGCGGGATCGTTCATATTTTCGCTTTGGAAATAATTCCGGTGGTACTGTAGCCGCTCAGCAGCGGCGCCAGAAATACCCTGCCGCCGCAGGATTCGACGACGTCTCTGCCGACGACCTGATCCAGGCGATAATCCGCTCCCTTGACCAGAACATCGGGCTTGAGCTGCCGAATCAGTTGCAGCGGCGTGTCTTCATCGAACAAGACCACCAGATCAACGCAGGCGAGCGCTCCGAGAATGGAGGCTCTGTCGCGTTCCGTCAAAATAGGACGGGTGGGGCCTTTCAGCCGCTGTACGGACGCGTCGGTGTTGACGCCCACCACCAGCCGGTCGCCCTGATTTCGAGATTGATGCAGCAGATGGATGTGTCCGGGATGCAACAGATCGTAGCACCCGTTGGTGAACACGACCTTCTGCCCCGAACTTTGCCAGGATTTGACTAAAATGCGGGCGGATTCCAGCGGGGCGATTTTACCGGTTGTGGCGTCTTCACGCTGGATATCGTTCAGTTGCAGAGCCGTGGCCAGTTCCGGACGGGTGATGGGCTGCGTCCCCAGTTTACCGACAACGATTCCGGCGGCCATGTTGGCAAGCTGGGCGGCCTGAGCGAAGGAGAGCCTGATGGCCAGCCCCGCCGCCAGCGTGGCGATGACCGTGTCTCCGGCGCCCGACACGTCAAACACTTCCCTGGCTCTGGCCGGTATGTCCAGCGACGTATTCGCCGCGCCGCACAGATACATTCCCTGGTCGCCGCGTGTCACCAGCAGCCATTCCAGCCCGAATCGGCTGCGGATTTCAGCGGCGATCCGGCGCAGCGCCCCAGCGTCCCTTGAAACATCGGCGCCGGATGCCAGCACAAATTCCGCGGTGTTGGGGGTGATGCAGGTGGCGTTTTGATACCGGGTCCAGTCCGCCCCTTTGGGATCTACCAGCACCGGTATGCGGCGACGATTGCAGCCATCAATGATATGCTGACAAACGCCGGGCGTCTGCAACAACCCCTTGCCGTAATCGGACAAAACGACCCCATTGCAGCGGGAGATATGCTGTTCAAAACCGGCGATGATGCGCGATTCCAGCTCCTGACTCAGTGTTCGCGGCTGTTCTTCGTCAAGGCGCAGCAATTGCTGTCCCCTGGCCATGATTCGGGTTTTGGTGATGGTGGGCCGGGAACGGCTGATCTGAAACAGAGGTTCGATGCCTTTCTGACGTAAAATATCCTCGAGGCGGTTTCCGGTGTCGTCATCTCCCCGTACGCCCAGGAGAGAAACCGGGCATTGTAGGCCGGCCAGATTGGACGCCACATTGCCCGCGCCTCCGGGGACTTCCGATCTTTGAAGAACGTGTACCACCGGAACTGGTGCTTCCGGGGAAATTCGGGTGGCGTCTCCCCAGAGATAGCGGTCCAGCATGACATCGCCAATGACCAGAATGCGCTTATCGGACAGTGCCGCCAGATCCATCATGACGCATCTCCCAGACGACAGGCGTCTATACAGGACGCCCAGAAATGCAGGATAAAAATATGGGCTTCCTGGATTCGGGCGGTACGCTGCCAGGGGACGGTCACCGCGCAATTGACTTCAGGTGCGATGACACCACCGTTTCTTCCCAGAAGACCAATGGTATGAATCCCCATACCAGTGGCTTTCTGGACGGCCTTCAGGATATTGGGGGAATTACCGGAGGTGGAAATGCCGATCAGGACATCCCCCGGTTGTCCCAATCCCTCCACTTGGCGGGAAAAAACATGATCGAACCCGTAATCGTTGCCGACGGCCGTCAGATTTGATGTGTTGGTGGTCAACGCGATGGATGGAAACGAGATGCGTTCCTTTTCAAACCGCCCTACCAGTTCTGCGGCAAAATGCTGGGCGTCCGCTGCGGAGCCGCCGTTGCCGCAGATCAAGACCTTGCGCCCGGCTTCGATTACCGCGCAAAGCATTCGGCCTGCATCGAGAATGTGCGTTTCGATCTGCTGAAGCAGGGCCATGCAGGCGCCATGCTCTATCAACTGTTTCGATAACGAGGAAGACTTCATATGGGGTACTCCGGATAAGCAGTTGGTTTCATAAATGGTCTTTGTCATGCGGCGTCATCATTTCATATTGTCCGCTGATAGCATACCCGTGGAATCCGGGCAATACGGCGCCGATACACTCAATTGTAAGTGATGATGCGATAACGGGTTAGTCTCATAAAATTTTTGAAGATTTTTTTGTATTCACCCGATAGGGTTCTCTTGGCTCGAACAACCGCAATTGAACAGGCAACCCCGATTCTTCTATTAGATTATCAGGTATTGGCAACCTTTCAAGAGCGCGGGGTTCAACTTTTACAGCACCATCACCATAAGATTTTCCAATTAAGGCAAGGTTTGAAATTGTACCCGGGTGGTTTAGAATTTTCCAAAGCCGTTCAATAAACGTTTTTTCTTCGCTTCTGGGATAGACACATAAAAAACCAGTTAGAGGGATAATCCCTGCCGTATTACGAATAAACCTTACATTTCTTCTGCCTAAATAGGCGAAAAGAAACGGGGGAATATTGCGATTTTCAGTTTTATACCAGGGCTTTCGTTGTGATATCAAAGGTCTTTGGGGTAAACCCAGTTTTTCACCGTCGAGCAGATATTCCTTTAGTTTTTCAGGATAGTTGCCAAAAGGCTCACCGTTAAGAGACAACAACAAAGTGGGGCGTCCTTTTTGACGGAGAGAGTCTAAAGTTTCTTGCGTTATTTCTTCGGTAGCAACATCTCTCGTGCGCCCAATAGCCTGAACGAAATATTTTTTAGGTATTTCAAATTGTTGAACTTGTTCATCTGTTAGAAAAAAAAACTCATTGGCTCCAGTGGCTACACCTCGAATAACTTGAACAAAATCGCCAAGTATATATTTACTTGCTTTCTTCGTCATTGGAGGACGAGACAATCCTGTCTGCAACCCTTCTGACAAATCTCGCGTATAAGATTTTATACCATCTTGGGGTGTATGAGAAAAATCTGACCGTACCCATAATTTAAAAATTTCTGTTTTTGATTTGTAACACTTTGCCCAAATAAATTTATCTTTTGGTAACTCTTTGCGAATAAAGAAAATAAGCGGGTTTGTATCTACATTAGGAAATGGAGATGCTTCGGGCGCAAATGTAACAACTGCATCAAGGCAAAAACTTCTTGTAATCCATTGCCATAAATCACTTGAAAATTTACCTTCGCATGTATCAGCAGGCATGATGAAAGACAGCCTACCGCCTTTTTCTAATAAGGTGAGCGCGCGTATCAAAAAATAGATATGGAGACCAGCGCGTCCATCTAAAAGCACCCCCGCACTTTCCATGCTTAATCGCTTAAGTTTCTCTTTTGTTTCCAGTGAAATTCTGTGGTGTCGAATATATGGCGGATTAGCGACAATTGCGGATAGTCTATCTTTGGGTGATTGGAATATAAAGTCGCCAATCTTCACGTTTTTTAAATCTTCTTTGAACGATCCGTATTGAATTGCTTCATCCAAGGCATTTGAATCAATATCCATTCCTGAAAGTGAATACGATAAATTTTTTTCATGGGCAATCACTTTTGCCGCCCTGAAAAATGCACCTGCGCCAACGGCGGGGTCAAACAATACGCCGCCTTTGTTCGCAAATACATAATCAACCATTGCTTCCGCAACCCAATCAGGTGTCCAAAACTGCCCTTTTTTTCTAAGATTTTCTCTCGCCTCACCTGATGATGGGATTTTATAGGAGTTAACCTTTTGCATTTCTCATTTTTCTCAATATATTCAATGTCTCATCGCTGATATTCATTGTTCCATCTTCAAAATGAACATAAGGCAAGATATGGCCATTTTTATCTGTAATTGATTTGGCAACAAGTTTCGGCTCTTCAAGTGCTTTGCCAAGAGGATATCCATACTGATAATAAATCTTGTAAAGAGATTTTTTGGTTGTAGCACCACCAGGAGCCTGAAAAACTTGTTCCGTTGGCAAAATATATCCTTCTGATATGAGTTTTTGTGCTGTGTCAAGCGAAATACCAAAAGCCATATCGAAGAATACATGCCAAACGTGGATAGGGACGCCGCTAGAATTTTGCCATGATTGCAATGGTTCGCGGTCTTCTTCTTTGATAATAATTGTAGGCAAGACCGCATTCTTTTTCAGGCCAAGTTTTCCACCAAGCCGTTTTTGGGGTTTTAGTTCAGCCTTGTAATCGGGCATGAGTTTTCCTTGCCATAAACTATTCTCACATTCAATACCGACCAGCGCTTTGAAAAGAATATCTTGCATATTAACGTCAGTTTCTTGTGTAAACGGTAATTCAGAAATTCCACCAAGATTTTCTACCGCTCTCATTACCACTCTTTTATCGTTTTTTTTGAAAACCAAAAGGTCTGGTCGTTTGATTTTTCCCAGTCCAGCCGCTTCTAAGCGTTCAAAATACAACTCAAACGCTCTTATGTCATTATCTGGCGCAGTGCCACTTGGTCCATAAGGTATTATGAAAAATTCACCGTGTTGATTTACTGCCTGTGTGATACGTTGTTCACTCCAAACCCCTTGTGACCAACGCATTAGAAAATCACTTCCACGCAAACGACGAGGGTTTAGAAGGAAGTTTGACCATTCTGTAAAGGCATGGTTCTTGAACTCGAATTCAATATTTTCAACACAAACACTCAAAATTTTCTCAAAAGGGTGCATATTTGATGCCCTCGTAAAAAGTCGAATTTCAGGCGACTTCGTAAAAAGTTCGCAGGCAAGGCGTGTAAATCATGAAGAGCGATGAGTACTTATATTACGCCGCAACGATGCAGTGCAACGCAGCACGCGAACTTTTTACGAAGCCGTCATATCTGTTTTCTCCAATATAGAGCGGTTGAGTCATTCTTGCGAGGAAAACCGATCTCGAAGCCCTCGTTCCACCGTCACCACAAAATCCTGCACATTGGTCAGAATGGCGCGGGCGGTCAGCGACCCTCGATCCGCCAGTTTGCTGACAGCGAATTCCGACATATCCACCGAATAAAAATAAACCGGACGAATGACACCCTTCTTTACGCAGTAGGAAGGCGCCATATTGCCCACCGCGATTGTGTGAAGCTGCGTCGCCATGGCAATTACGGTTGTGGCTTTTTGTGTCAGACGGCGCATTGCATCCTGCGCGTCATAGACGTTGCCGATCACTTCGGGAAGCGGTCCGTCGTCGCGGATAGAACCCGCCAGAACAAACGGAATATCGTTCCGGATGACGGCGTGCATCACACCGTTCTGAACAACACCATTCTCCATGGCTTTTCGGATAGAGCCGGCGGCTCGTACCTGATTGATGGCGTCTATATGTTTGTAATGCCCCAGCGGAAGCGTTTTCTTGGAATAGATTTCCTGCCCGAGCGCCGTACCGAATATAGCGCCTTCAACATCGTGAGTTGCCAGCGCATTTCCTGCCAGAAGTGCATGGACGTAACCCCGATCAATAAGAGAAACAAAGGCGCTGCGGGCATCCCGATCGAACACCACCGCCGGTCCCAGCACCCACACAATGAAACCCTGCGATTTTTCGTGGTGCATCAACTGGTACAGTTCATCATAATCAATGGAAAAAGACGTTTCACGCGTCAGATGTGACCGAAAAGCGAATTTTTCCATCGCATGCGCCGGAAACTCGAAGGCTCTGGTGTGAACCAGAATGCCATCTTCCCCGTTTTCACGCCGGCCGCAAGCCACCGGCTCTCCGGCCCGCAACCGGCGGATCTCAACGACGGAAAGCTGTCCATTGGGTTCCTGACGCACCACACAATCCATACGGGATTCTTGAAGCAGCACCCAGTTGCCGGGAGAGATGTGAAAATATTCCGGATATACCGATGTGGCGTGGTAGTTGTCTGGCGCCACACCATCGGCAGGCGCGGGCGGAAAGACAGTGCAGGGCGCGCTTTGAAACTCCGGAAGGCTGAAATCGGGCATATGACATACGGGAATCTGAAAATCCATAAACGGCCTCCTGTAATTCGACGGTTCAGGAATCGGGTACAGAATCCCGATATAGCAGGTGGAATTGTTAAAGGGGTTAAGCTCACAGGTACATATGCAACATAGCCGATCATTTCTTATATTTCAATGTTCGTTTCGATTTTCGGAACAGCACACGATATTTGCAATCCCATTTTACATGCGATAAACTTTCTCCGTTATGTACGGGTTTATCCCTTGGGTTATAACGTCCAACCGTTATTTGTGATAATAGAAGGTTCCTGATTTTATGAAAAACTCGATACTCCTGCTGGTGGACAATGACAAAGATTTCTGCCAGTCTCTGAAAAAACGTCTGGAAAAGATGGATTATATCGTCCACATCGCGACATGCGGCAAAGACGCCATGAGCAGTTTCCGGGATGTCAATCCCGTAATCGTATTGATGGATATGGTGTTGCCGGACATCAACGGCCTCGATCTGCTGAAACAGATGAAAGGTGAAATTCCGGATACCGAGGTGATTGTCGTTACCGGACACGGAAGCATGGAAATGGCGGTAAAGGGCTTTCAGTACGACGCCACGGATTTTATCACCAAACCGGTCGAACAGGAGGCGCTGGAGCTGGCTCTGGATCGGGCCGCCAAAAAAATCTTTCTCAGACGCCGCCTGCAGGAACACGCCGATAACAAAGCCATGCAGGAAATGGTCATCAACGAATTGGTGAACGAAGACGTCATGGTGATCGGCGCGGATTACCGCATCATGGATATCAACGTCCCCATGCTCTCCAAGCTGGGCGTTACCCGGGACGCGGTCATCGGCCGGTACTGTTATGAAATCACGCATCATCTTGACAGGCCGTGTTCCGGTGACGAACACCCCTGCCCCCTCGAACAGTCCTTCAAGACCCAAAAACCGTCTCAGACCACCCATATCCATCTCGATACCCAGGAGCGTGAAATTTACTACGCTATTTCCTGCTATCCACTTCTGGAAAATGGCCGGGTGACGGGCGCTATCGAGCTGTCCCGGGACATCACGCATGAAATCAACGACCAGAAAAATCTAATTCAGCAGAGCAAGCTGGCCTCCATCGGACGGCTCGCCGCGGGCGTGGCGCATGAAATCAACAATCCCCTGACCACCATTTTGACGACAGCGTTGCTGATTCAGGAGGATATCGAATCGGACAACCCGATATACAAAGAACTGGGAATTATTGCCAGCGAAACCCTGCGATGCCGGAAAATTGTCACCGCGCTGTTAGATTTCGCCAAACAGAGCAAACCGCACAAAATCGAATATGACCTTACGGAATTGATCGGGGAAGTTGTCCTGTTGACC